>JAPOUQ010000071.1 GCA_026708585.1 Gammaproteobacteria bacterium | reverse complement strand
GATAATCGATTGTGGTTGGTTATTTTGTGAATTTCGGCATTAATTTAATCAAAGACTGGGTATAACTATGCTGAGGACTGTTGAACAGGGCCTCTGTTTCACGAATCTCAACTAGCTCACCCTTACGCATTACACCGATTCGATTACACATTTGGCGCATGACCGGCATGTCATGTGAGATAAACAGAAAAGTCAGATTCAGTTGCTCTTGGAGATCCTTCAGTAAATTTAGAATCTGTGCCTGTATTGAGACATCCAATGCCGAAGTTGGTTCATCGCAAATTAGAAATCTCGGTCGCGTAGCAAGAGCCCTAGCAATCGAAATTCGCTGTCGCTGTCCCCCTGAAAATTCGTGTGGATACTTTCGTGCAGCATTTCGTCCAAGGCCGACCAGATCGAGTAAATCGAGAACAACTTCTTCTCGCTCAGCTTTTGTTTTGGTTAGTTTGTTAACGACAATCGGCTCAGCAACAATTGTACCAACACGCATACGCCCATTCAGTGATGAATAAGGATCCTGGAAAACCATCTGAATATCACGACGAACACGTCTACGTTCAGCACCCGATTTGATTTTTGCTAAATCAGTATTAGCAAAGAAAATTGATCCTGATGAAGCGGGATGGATACCCGTAATAACACGTGCCACTGTTGATTTGCCAGATCCAGATTCTCCAACTAAACCAAATGTTTCGCCAGGCATGACATCAAAGCTGATATTTTTGATCGCATCAATATAGGTTCGATCTCGCTTTAATATTGCCGAATTCAATGGAAACCGTTTGCAGATGTTTTGCACATGGATCAATGCATGTTCCGTATCCTCAAATCGACTTCCTTTCCCCAGCCAATGACTGGAAACATTGAAATTCTGAAGTCGCCCTCCATCACTGTCATCCATGGCAACTTTCGGGAATCGCTCGATTTTCTTGTTTGACGGAGGCACAGCTGCAATCAATGATTTTGAATAAGGCTTGTTTGGATTGCGAATAACTTCAGAGGTTGCACCTTCTTCAATTAGCCGTCCTTTATACATAACCACAACACGATCGGTAGTTTCGGCGATGACCCCCATATCATGAGTGATTAGAATGACCCCAACTTGTTTTTCGCGACAAAGTTCCTTGATTAAGTTAAGAATCTGTGCCTGAATCGACACGTCTAATGCAGTGGTGGGTTCGTCAGCAATAATCAATTCTGGCTCTGCGCAAAGCGCCAATGCAATGACTACTCGTTGACGCATTCCTCCAGAAAACTGATGAGGGTACTGTTTAATCCGTTGATTCGCATTTTCAATGCCTACTTGCTCCAATAAATCAATGGCACGTGAGTTTGCCTCAGACTGGGATAGGTGGAGATGCTCTTGGATGGTCTCGACGAGTTGCATTTCGATCGTTTCGATTGGATTGAGTGAAGTCATAGGGTCCTGAAAAATCATCCCAATTCGATTGCCTCGTAGTTGTCGTAATCTCTCACTAGAGAGTCCGTCTATACGGTCTCCATTCAGATAGATTTCACCCCTACCAAGTCGGCCCGGAGCTTGTAACAATCCCATGATGGCATTTCCAATGGTAGATTTTCCAGCACCTGATTCACCAACAACCCCAAGAATTTCGCCTGCAGCAACTTCAATGGAAGTATCTTCAACAGCTATAAAATTTCCGCGCCGATTCGGAAACTCAATCATCATGTTTTTGATTTCAAGGAGAGCCATCAGTCATCCAGTTTTGGGTTCAATGCATCTCTTAACCAGTCCCCAAGTAGATTGACTGAAAGTGCGAGCATTAACAGGGTAATAGCGGGAAAAAATAGAATCCACCATTCACCGGAGAAAAAGAAAGACTGACCAATCCGAATCAATGTCCCTAAGGATGGTTGTGTGGGAGGTGCACCCACTCCAAGAAAACTTAATGTTGCCTCTAGGATAATCGCAAGAGCGAGTGATATCGTCGCGATGACTAAAATCGGCGATACAACGTTCGGTAAGATATGTCGGAAGATTATGGCCCACGGACTGCGACCAATTAAAATCGCAGCTTCAACATACTCTTTCTGAATTTCCACCAGTGCGGCACCACGTGCCACTCGTGCGAACTGAACCCAGTCAGACAAACCGATTGAGAAAATTAACACCCAAATTGCCATTTGTTCACGCAAATGCACGGGTGTAAACCCCTTGGCGATCCCGAAGATCAGTATGGCGACAAGTATTGCAGGAAAAGTCAACTGTACGTCTGCAATTCTCATGATGATTGCGTCAATTCGTCCACCAACATACGCTGCGACCAGTCCCAGTAAAACTCCTAAAACCATGGCGAAAATAACGGCCATAAATCCGACAAATAGGGAAATCCGCATACCATATAAAATGGTCGATAACATATCTCGTCCTTGATCATCTGTTCCAAACAGAAAGGTTTCTCCGGTAAAAGCGTTCGGCTCCATTGGGCGCGAAAAACCATTCATCAGGTTCAAGGTAGATGGGTCAAAAGGGTTATAAGGTGCAATCAAAGGTGCCAAAATTGCACCGGATATCAGAAAGATCGATATACAAGCTGAAACCATTGCAACCGGACTTTGCCGAAATGACCAGCAAAGATCACTGTCCCATATTTTATAAAGGCGATCGATCATCAGCTAAAAGAGGTTTTCCCATCCCTTAGGCGAGGGTCAATCGCAAGATAGAGCATATCAACAATAAAATTAATGACCACAAACATCACAGAAATCATCATCAAATAAGCTGCCATAACCGGGATATCTACGAATTGGACCGAATCGATAAATAGTAGTCCAACACCAGGCCATTGAAATACCGTTTCCGTGATGATAGCAAAGGCGATGATCGAGCCGAGTTGTAAACCGGTGATTGTGATCACGGGAATCAAAGTGTTCTTAACTGCATGACGAAAATAAATCGCTCGATCAGATAAACCACGAGCTCGAGCGAAACGAATATAGTCTTGCTTCAAAACTTCAGACATTTCGGAACGAACTAAGCGCATGATTAGGGTCATTTGGTACAGACCCAAAGTTAACGAAGGCAAAATTAGTGCCTTGAGTCCAGATTCGGTGAGAAATCCGGTCGACCACCATCCGATCTGTATGACATCTCCGCGACCAAAACTTGGTAACCAACCAAGTTCTACAGCAAACACATAAATCAAAAGGATCCCAATCAGAAACGTAGGCAGAGACACGCCGATCAGAGATCCAGTTAAAATCACATTCGTAATTACACCCTTACGCCGGATCGAGGTATAGATTCCGAACACCACGCCAAATACAAAAGCAAAAGCGGCAGAAACAAATGCAAGTTCCAGTGTCGCAGGCAACCGTTCCATAAAGATGTCGACCACTGGGCGTCCCTGACGGAAGCTAATGCCTAAATCACCTTGTACAGCGCGGGTTAAAAATTCCCAATACTGAATTGGGAAAGGGTCTTCGAGACCCAATTGTTCACGCAAGCGCTCAATATCAGCATCAGTACGTTCCTGACCGAGCAAGTTTTCAACCGGGTCCCCGACGAACCGGAACATGGAGAACGCCACAAGACCAACAGTCAGTAGTACTAGTATCGACTGTAATGCCCTTCGTAGGACATAGGACAGCATCTAGATCATCTCCGAAAAAAAGTATTCATACACAGAATTTCTTGGATTGAGTATCTGAGTTCATCTACACTTTAACCAAATGTATAAAGGAGGAAAATAGCTCTTCACATATAGCAAAGAGTGAGACGAAACAGAGGTACACTGTTCAGACTCGAGATTGGATAACGTGGATAGAAAGAAAACCTTAGACTCGGCAGAAAGCTGGACGGGTGGTCGACCAGCTTTCTGCTCGAGAATCATTATTTTATTTCCATATATTTGAATACTGCGCGATCGTTCGGAGCCACAATGGTCTCGATCCGATTCGCCATACCCCAATTCAATACCTGAAAGTGGATGGGTAGGTAGAGAACTTCATCCTGTACATTTTCCCAGATCTCGGCGATTGTTGCATTGCGAGCTGACAAGTTGGTTTCAGAACCCAGACTGACAATCTTTGCATCTATATCTGCATTTGAATACCGGGTGCCGTTCCATGAACCACGTTTATCTGTTTTGGTATGTACCAAGAAGTTGAAGATGTACTCCGAATCATAAGTTGGAACACCCCAACCCAACAGATAGAAATCAGTTTCCCAATTACGTATCTTCGGGAAATGTTGGGCTTTTGGAATCGCGTCTAGATTGATAGTAATGCCGATTTGTGCAAACATACCGACAGCAGCCTGACAAATCGCTTCATCATTGATATAGCGATCGTTCGGGCAGTTCAGGGTAATGGTAAAGCCGTCTCCATAACCGGCTTCTGCCATCAATGACTTGGCCTTGTTAATGTCATATGCAGGAATTCGATCCAAAACTTCCGTATACCCATTGACAAAAGGTGGATTGATAACACCTGCGGGTATCGATTGTCCACGCATCACTATCTGTCTGATCGCATCACGATTCACAGCAATGTTCATAGCCTCTCGGACGCGTCGGTCAGCCAGGGGATTTGCACCTTCAACATTATCTGAAACGAGATCATCATCCCCCACGTTCATGCCAAAAAAGATCACTCGGTTCTGCGGAGCATTGAGTACCTTAAGATTTGGATCATCATCAACCCGACTGAGATCTTGTACTGGAACATCCTGAATAAAATCAACTTCCCCCGAAAGCAAAGCAGCAACTCTGGTCGCTGCATTCTTAATGGGTGTGTAGTTGACTTTTGTTATATGCAGAGGAAAAGTGCCAATACCCCAATAATTCGGGTTGGCTTCAAGCACGGTTTTTGCATCGGGAACCCGCTCTTTGAGAATGTAAGGCCCCGTGCCATTTGCATTTCGTGAAGCATAGGTTTCTTCACCACTTTCAAAATCTTGAACTTCTACTGTATTGTTCGCTTCTGTCCAACCTTTATCCATGATAAAGATATCATTCAGGTTGGCCGGCAAGACTGGATTCGGGCCATTGGTTTCAATTTCGAATCCATATTTGCCATTTGCCCGGACTTCTTTGACTGAAGACAGTAATTCTTTCATGTCAGAATCTGGAGTCAACGCTCGTTCAAAGCTGAATACGACATCTTCAGAATCAAATTCCGCGCCATCATGAAAAGTAACACCTTCACGTAACTTAAATGTCCATACATTTGGATTGTCTGGAGAAGGACCCCATTCAGTAGCAAGGTTGGGAACCTGTGCCCCAGTCATATCTCGCATGATCAGTGTTTCATAAATCTGATGAGCGAGTGTATGAGTTGGACCTTCATTCTGGGCATGGGGATCAAGCGTAAGGCTATCGCCGGCTCGTGCCCAGTTGATTGTTTCAGCATAACTAGCACTAGCAAAAGTCATTACTGCACACAGGGCGTAAAGAAAGATTTTTTTCATTTTCGATATTCTCTTGTTGAAAGTTTAATATGAATATTATTCAAACCGAATTACAAGCATAATTATAGTATGCACTATGGACGATCAAGTTTATAATTCTGTGGACCAGATGTAATGCTGGAGTTAGCAAATATAAACGCATTGTCAATTGAATGAAATATTCTTGAGGTGTGAAATGCTCGAAAAAAATCCACAGCAATCGAGATCATATGAACCCGATATAATTTTGCCTCCACCACTTTATGTGTGGCCTCCAAGGTTTGCGAAGATACTCCGATACCTTGCTTTTGATCTGCTCTTTCCATGGACTTTTGTATTTTTGGGGATTGCAGCATTTTCATGGAATTTCCTGACTCCTTCGCTGCAAACCATGTCTGAATTATCGGCAGACTGGATGATCGCAATCTGGATTCGAAATGCACTAATTCTGACTCTGTTTGCTGGAGGACTGCATTGGTATTTGTATATCAAGCGTCATCAATCCGATCAATACAAATTTGATTCTCGGTGGATGGCGAAAGGAGATAAACGATTTCTTTGGGGAGATCAGGTCAAGGATAACATGTTCTGGAGTCTCGTTTCCGGTGTCACGATCTGGACATGCTATGAATGCATTACTCTCTGGATCTATGCTTCAGAGTGGCAACCGATTTTGTCGGTTGCCGAGTATCCGGTATATTTTGCGATTTGCGTGCCTTTGGTTCTGATCTGGAGTACTACGCATTTTTATTTCATCCATCGTCTATTGCATGTTCAGCCGATTTACAAGGTTGCCCACGAACTCCACCATCGTAATGTGAATGTTGGTCCATGGACCGGTATCTCGATGCATCCGCTTGAGCACCTCATCTACTTCTCTTTGTTTGCTCTATGGTGGGTAATCCCGGTTCATCCGATTATTATTTTTCTGACCGGCCTGTTTCAAGGAGTTAGCCCATCGATCTCACACTCGGGATTTGATTATGTTTCGATATGGGGACGAAAGAAAGTGACTGCTGGGGATTACTTTCACCAACTCCACCATCGCCATTTTCATGTCAATTATGGCAACACACCTACACCTTTTGATCGAGTTTTTGGTAGTTGGCATGACGGATCGGAAGCAGGGCAAGAGTTGCTCAAAGAGCGTATTCGCGAAAAACGAAAATGTTAATATAGCTCGATAATTAGAAAATCTCACACATGGAAATTTTCAATATATGTGGATATGGAATCTATGGCAAAAAAAGAGGTCCGAGATAAGACACTGGGTGAGATACGAGGTTTATTGGATGAAGTTTCGAATGGTACTTCTGGTTATCGTAGTCTGCACAATCTTACCGAACAGGTAGAGCATCAGTATCATCGGCGCTTTCTTATCGAACTAATACAGAATGCACATGATGCACTCTTTGAGGTAGGCGTCACAGACACCCCATAAAGGATCGAGATTGTTCTAGTTGAGGATAAACAATCGGAATGTGTTCTTAGAAGAAGTTCAGAAATGTACTTTAGTGTGGTGCATAAAGAAAAACTCTGAAGCAGGAATTTCGGTGCAAGGTTAAGCTCTCTTTTTGAGTCATCGTAAAGGTGGTTTTGAAAAATCCGCATTTATAAATATTTGGAATAAAGTACTATGCCTTCAACTGATCGGGAAATTGAATTCATTTCAGATATAAGAGGGGGTTTTGGTCTACTTTGGATAAGAGCTCAACTTTAACGAATTGAGAGACCGGATAGAAACTCTCATTATAGGTCCTTTCAATCACCCCGCCTGCCATGTAATTAATTGACGTATAATTGATCTAGAAACTGACTTGTTTCGTGCTTGTTTGAAGTTGAGCCAAAATGTGGCTTCGCCGGAAATAGCATGAGTCGCAGTTGCTGAATTTGCCTAAGAAAAAGTATTTCTGTGGAGAGAGTTTCTTTTTCAAATCACGTCTAAATCTTCAATAATTATTCCAAGGCAAATAATAGAAACTTCAGTTTGTATGATTTGTATGTGCTTGTACCTGGAGTTGTGTGATTCCGGACAGTTTTGTTTTGAGAGACTGAATCGGAAGTAATTTTGCAAACGCCTCCTTAATCGATGAAAAAACTGTTCTGTGAATCAAATTATATTTCCTAAACCAACGCCTGCAGAGCCATTGCCATTGCAGGAATGGCTGAAGCTCACTGACCGCGCAGAAGTCGGCAGAGAACCTTTCTTTCGCGGACGCGATAATGAATACAGGGTTTTCCGAGATGCGCTCTCAAGTCTTGATGAGGGACATATCGGTGGTGGTAGCATGATTTTTCAGGGCGCACCGGGAGCGGGTAAGACTGCACTGATGCAAGAGTGTATGGAAGCAGTTCGCCAACATTCAACTCCAGATAACCCATGGGTTGCCGTTAATATCAAGCCCCAGAATCTGGAGTCAGCTACGGAGGTGGTTATGCTACTTGTTGATGCTGCTAACGCAGAAAGCAATAGGCTCTCAGAAGTATCATCTGGCAGTAGCATAAATAAGATCAATAGCATTATCGAAATCGGTCGAAAAATGTACCACGACCTTTCTCAAAGAGGCATTGGCATCGCCGGTATTTCTGTAGGAGGGAAGTTAAGAAATGATCAGGATGTCAAGATATATTCACAAAGAGTTTTCCGGGATGCAGCTAGCTTGTTGAAGAGCTTTCATATCGTGGTTGTCGTCGATGAAGCTCAGAATATACCGATAGAAAAAACAACTAAAGGAGTTGTGGACTGTCTACACAACCCACCCAGTGAAATCCCCCTGATAGCCGCTTTTTTTGGTTTGAGCGATACTGAAGAAGTGTTGAGCAAATGTGGTGTCTTAAGACCTGCTGATGAGCGAGTTGTAACCCTTGAATTGTTGTCTCATAAAGAAAGCTCTGAGGTAATGATGAGTATATTTGAGTCATATGAATTTATTGGTTCACAGGAAGATATAGAGACATGGGTAAAATGCTTGGCGGAATTATCGCAAGGATGGCCTCAGCACATCAGTCGGGTATCGGTAGTCGCCGCTCGTGTCATATCCAGTAACGACAAGCGGATCAAGGCAGAATTACTTAAACAAGTGTTAGCGGAGGGTCAAAAGCGCAAAGACAATTATTACGCTATGATTCTTAGAAGATGTTCTGGGCAACCATGGATTTACAAGAAGTTGGCTATGATAGCCAGTGAGAAAAATGATATTTTGAGCCTAGATGATATTCTTTATCTTGCCAAATTTGCGCGAAACAAGAAAGCAGAACCGATAAAAGATTTTCTAACAGAAGCATTACACGCCGGTATTTTGATTGAAACAAGAAACCCCCCAAATTATTATCGGATTCCCATTCCTTCTTTGTGTGATTATTTGCTGACTTTGTCGGAAGACCCACCAGCAGGAATTTGATTTTCCTGTTTATATCAAAATGCCAAGGGTTACTGGAATTAGACATCCATAACACTACAAAGCGATAAAGATACTTTATCGAAACAAGCGGTAATCAGTCTATTGCGAACAAACACCAAATATTCTGGCAAGTAGTGTTTATAATTCATGTCAGTCTCAAGCATTACCAAATCCGTATTTTGATCAGTGTTCTTATATCCATTTGTATTCAAGGTCTGCAAGTACTCATTAACAGTAAACAATGCATTTTTTTTTCGATAAGTCTCCGAGAGCTATCCTGTCCAGCTCGAATCGGGTCAGGATTCATGGCTATATCGCTGTGTTTTGAATAACTATATTCAGCGGTCATTTATACTGGTTTTGGACCAAAGAACAGCCAACTTTTGTTATTTTCAAAAAAATGAAGTGTACTCTTACAATTTCGTTAGAAACTTTTCCAAGCCTTATTTTTTGCTCAAATGTCTAAATTTTCATTGTGGTCGATTATTCAGAATGGTCTGAGCAGACAACGAGGTTGGCAAAGACAGTGGCGCGATCCCAACCCCCGTGAAAAATACGATGTCGTGATTGTCGGAGCCGGCTTGCATGGATTAGCCACGGCTTATTATTTAGCAACAAATCACTATGTCCGAAATGTTGCGGTGCTAGAGAAGGGATGGCTAGGCGGTGGTAATGCAGGACGAAATACGACCATTATTCGTTCCAACTACATGATGCCGGGGAACCGGCAATTCTATGAACATTCCCTAAAACTTTGGGAAGGACTGAGTCATGAGTTGAATTACAACGTAATGTTTTCACAACGCCATCATGTAACATTGTTGCATTCACCGGCAGCTCGAGATAGTGCGGCACGGCGCTATAACACCATGAAATTAACAGACTCCGATGCTGAGCTTTGGGAGTTGCCAACACTCAAAAAGGAAATTCCTCACCTAAATTATGATAATGCCCGTTTTCCAATCATCGGCGCAGCGGTTCAGCGACGTGCGGGCAATGCAAGACATGATGCCGTAGCCTGGGGATATGCTCGAGCAGCCGATACTTATGGCGTTGATATCATCCAGAATTGTGAGGTCACCGGAGTTGTTCGTGAAAATGGCAAACTGACAGGTTTGAAAACGACACGTGGAAAAATTGGAGCAGGAAAAGTAGGATTTGCGGTAGCTGGAAATAGCTCACGTCTGTGGCAAATGGCTGAATTAGGTAACTTGCCTATTGAGACACATCTCCTTCAGGCATTTGTCTCTGAGCCGATCAAGCCGTTGCTGGACCACGTAGTGGTTTTCGGAGTTGGCGGTGCACATTTTTATATATCACAGTCCGATAAAGGTGGGATGGTATTTGGAGGTGATCTCGACTGGTATAAGTCTTATGCGCAACGTGGAAACCTGCCGACTGTGCAGGATGTCTGTGAATGTGCGACTTCCATTCTGCCCTGTCTGGGACGTGTACGATTGCTAAGACATTGGTCTGGTCTGATGGATATGTCTATGGATGGTTCCCCCTTCATTTGTAAAACACCGATCGAAAATCTTTACTTAAATGCGGGTTGGAATTATGGTGGATTTAAAGCAAGCCCGGCTTCCGGTTGGTATTTTGCGGACCTAATTGCTAATGATCGCCCGCATGAAACGATCGATCATTTCACCTTAAACCGCTTTCGGAAGGGAGTGATTATTGATGAACGCGGGGCTGGTCCCGATCCCAAACTTCACGGATAGAGTATGTTGAGAATTAACTGTCCATTTTGCGGTCTCAGAGATTATTCTGAGTTTACTTACGGGGGCGATGCATCAGTTGTTTATCCTGATCTAGATGCAGGTGAAGATGAATGGCATGATGCAGTTTTCCTGAGAGAGAATATACGTGGTCTGCAAAGGGAGACTTGGCATCATGTGCAAGGTTGCCGGATGTGGCTGATTGTTGAGCGTGATACTCTCACTCATGAAATTGTTGGGGTTGAAGCGGCCCATCCAGAATGGGCAAAAGTTATTCAATCACAAGCCAGCGAAAAGAAAGATCAATGAATAGTCGAAGACTTGAACAGGGCGGACGCATTGACCGAACAAAATCTATCGGGTTTACTTGGGATGGAAAAAGTTTAACTGGTTATCAGGGTGATACGTTGGCTTCGGCCTTGATGGCTTCTGGACAAAAGATTCTAGGACGTAGTTTTAAATATCACCGACCACGCGGCATCATGTCAGCTGGAGTTGAGGAATCTGGAGCACTGATCACGATTGGCAAGGATTCCCGAATTGAACCCAATATCAAAGCCACCACTCAGGAGTTATTTGAGGGGCTGGAGGCATATGGTCAGAATGCTTGGCCAAGTGTTCGCTATGATATTGGTGTGATCAACTCGTTATTTTCGAGATTTTTTGCTGCTGGGTTTTACTACAAGACCTTCATG
>JAPOUQ010000086.1 GCA_026708585.1 Gammaproteobacteria bacterium | reverse complement strand
GTATGCTGTAGCGGTAAAGCAATTAGGTTGCCAAACCCACCTATAGGCATATTGTCTTGATTGGGGAAGAAACGATCATAGGAGGAAAACCCCAAATCAGGGTGATGCTCCATTGTCTCGGTTACTAAATAAGACCCCATCTTGCGCGCGTCCGACGCAGTAACGGGACTTGTAAAGAAAATCCATACATGACCACCATTTCCTGAGCGCGATTGTTCTACGTATGCTGGAACATTTTTCTTACTGCAGATTTTCATGAACGCAGCAATATCCTTTCGCCAATTCTTCTTGTCAAAATCGGCAGCTATAAACCAGCATCTTTCATCAGATAGCATGGGGTATACGCCAATGGTTTTTTCTTTCATGAGATCGTCCTTGCCAGTTAGATGCTGTCGAATGACATCATCGGACATTTTCACAAAAGCTTGGTTGGGGCATTCGCTACATCTTATTTTTGGTTTTTCGCAGACACCGCTTACCCATTCATTCGAGCATTCCGGGGAATATCCAGAACGGCCATTTTTTCTATTTTCCCAGCGTTTTGCAAAGACATCTTCTCTACCTCGAAACAACTGACGGAAGATATGTATTTTCTCTTGAGGTGAAAATTTCTGTAATAAGCCCCTTTGTTGTTGATGCTTACTTTCAAGAACGCGTAGTCTGCTAAGCAAGTGATTGCGCTCAATATCCAGTGAATCAATACGCCGCCTGATTGCCTTGATCTCGTTCTTGTAATGATTGATCGAAACGGTCATTGTGTTATCAAGTCATCACCTTGGTAATGGGAGTAGAAGTGACCTGAGTTTCATCTGATTGGGATTAGAAAGATAAATTCGGGGGGATTGAAGCGTGATCGAATCTTACGAAATTATACTGAATCGTTGACAATATTGACTTATCTTTGTCCTCTAATCCGTAAATGAAAATCTCAAAAGCGCCCTTGATGCCTAGTATGGTCTCGTTTCCATGGGAACTGTAGAATTCCCCGATCGGTGATCATAGGTTGAGAGTTGAAACACACAGTACATATGGCTTTAACCCAATACCCAACACTCAATTTATGGATTAGGGTTAACAATCATGACAGAAATACGTTGTATGTCCTGATAAACTTACCCTAACAATCGATAGGGCGTTATTCATCGATCCGATTCAGGAAATGCCCTGATTATCCACCTTTGAATTGCATGGATCATGAATCTGGACAAAACCTATAACCCACACGACATAGAGTCCCGCTGGTATGCCTTTTGGGAAGAAAATGATTTTTTTCGCCCATCGGGGCAAGGCAAACCCTACTGCATCATGATTCCTCCTCCAAATGTGACCGGAAGTCTGCATATGGGCCATGCCTTTCAGGATACCATCATGGATGCCCTGATACGTTATCACCGCATGAATGGGCGAAATACACTCTGGCAACCCGGTACTGATCATGCCGGTATTGCTACCCAAATGGTCGTTGAGAGACTGGTGAACCGTGAAGGCAAAACCCGACATGACTACGGGCGCGAGAAATTCATTGAAAAAGTCTGGAAATGGAAAGAGGAATCAGGAGGCACCATTACCCGACAACTCAGAAGAATGGGAACCTCACCAGACTGGCGACACGAACGTTTCACCATGGACGCGGGATTAACCGAGGCCGTAACTCAGGTTTTTGTTCGTCTGTTTGATGCGGGAATCATCTATCGAGGCAAGCGACTGGTGAATTGGGATCCGGTATTGCATACTGCCCTGTCCGATCTAGAGGTACTGTCTCAAGAAGAACAAGGATCACTCTGGCACTTGAAATACCCAATTATCGGCGAACCAGATTATTTGATAGTAGCTACCACTCGGCCCGAGACCATGCTCGGAGATTGTGCCGTCGCAGTCCATCCCGAAGACACACGCTATCGACATCTTGCCGGTAAATTCTGCGAATTGCCGTTAACTGGCCGACAAATACCGATTATCATGGATGAGTACGTAGATCCTGAATTTGGTTCAGGCTGTGTGAAGATTACGGCCGCTCATGATTTCAATGATTATCAGGTCTGGCTTCGTCATCGTGATAAGGAAGTAATTGCCAGTCAACCAGATTCAGGGTTGATCAACATCTTTAACGAAAGTGCTCAAATTCGAGACAATCCAGAGGCAAAAGAGCAACCAGACTGTGCCATTTTGCCAGAGATATATGTTGGGTTAGACCGTTATGAAGCAAGAGCTGCAATAATTAAGGACCTCGAATCACATTCCCTTTTGGAGCGGATTGAAGAGCATCGCCCTATGATTCCACGGGGGGATCGATCTGGAGCAGTGGTCGAGCCCTTTCTGACTGATCAGTGGTTTGTTGACCTGACTCGTTCCGTGCTACCCGATGGGCGCCCTGGTGGGTTGGCAAGTATCACCGAACCAGCCATAGCAGCAGTGAAAAGTGGTGCAATCGAATTTATACCCGAGAACTGGAGACGGACCTATTTCCAGTGGCTGGAGAATATTGAAGATTGGTGTATATCCAGACAACTTTGGTGGGGGCATCGAATTCCAGCATGGTATGACGAAACGGGCAATGTCTATGTTGGACTGGATGAGAATCATGTACGCAACAAATACTCGATAGCCAATGATCTCCAACTTAAGCAAGATGAGGATGTGTTAGACACTTGGTTCAGTTCAGCATTATGGCCGTTTTCGACATTAGGATGGCCTGAGCAAAATGAGCGTCTAGAGACATTCTATCCGACCTCTGTGCTAGTTACCGGTTTCGACATTATCTTTTTCTGGGTAGCTCGAATGGTTATGATGGGTACCTACTTTATGGATAAAGTACCGTTTCATGAGGTCTATATCCATGGTTTGATTCGTGATGCACACGGCCAAAAGATGTCAAAATCCAAGGGCAATGTGCTAGACCCGATCGATTTGATTGATGGTATTGATCTTGAAGCATTGGTCGAAAAACGGATCAGTGGCATGATGCAGCCACATCTAGCCGAGAAGATAGCCAAACAAACTCGACAGGAT
Source organism: Gammaproteobacteria bacterium (assembly GCA_026708585.1). Classification (GTDB taxonomy): domain Bacteria; phylum Pseudomonadota; class Gammaproteobacteria; order Arenicellales; family Poriferihabitantaceae; genus Poriferihabitans. The sequence goes on along the minus strand of JAPOUQ010000086.1, from coordinate 8,516 downwards.
TATCCCAAAGGTATACCGAGCTTTGGGACAGACGCTCTTCGCTTTACCTTTGCAGCGCTCGCCTCAACTGGCCGAGACATCAATTTTGATCTTGAGCGAACTGCAGGTTATCGGAATTTTTGCAACAAGATTTGGAATGCTGCCCGCTTCGTACTGTTGAATACGCAGGAAAACTGTCCCAAGAGTGTAGATAAGCAAACCCAACTCACAGTTCCCGATCGCTGGATAATTTCGCAACTGACCAGAAGTACGCAAAACGTGCATAAGGCGGTATCCATGTATCGATTTGATATGGTCGCTCGGGAGATCTATGACCTGGTTTGGAACAAATACTGTGACTGGTATCTGGAATTTTCAAAGGTAACTTTGAATTCTGATCAGGCGAGCGAAGCAGAAAAAAGTGCTTCGAGAAACAGTATGTGCCGGGTCCTAGATGAGATATTGAGGCTGGCCCATCCTATTATGCCGTTTATCACGGAGGAGATCTGGCAACGCCTAGCCCCACAGATCGGTATTGATGGGAAGACCATCATGACTGAGCCCTATCCTATTTATCTGTCACAGCGTATGGATCAGGAAGCAGAACTGGAAATGGAATGGGTTATGAAGTTAATTCTCGGAGTGCGCCGTATCCGGGGTGAGATGAATATCTCACCGGGTAAGCAAGTGCCATTGCTTTTATCAGGTGCAACCGCAAGAGATATTGAACGACTTGATCGAAATCTTGGGTATTTACTAAAGGTCGGGCGATTATTGTCTGTAAATTTACTGCAATCTGGCCAAGATGAGCCGGACTCTTCGGTAGCGATCGTCGACTCTCTGAGACTCTTGATACCCCTAGAGGGATTGATCGACAAACAAGCTGAACAAGCTCGACTTGAGAAAGAGCTTGTGCGTATTAACAAGGAAATACTGCGCATCGAAACCAAACTCAATAATCCGAACTTTGTGAGCAAAGCTCCACAGCCAGTTGTCGACAAGGAGCGCGAAAAACTATCGATCTACCAGAAGGAAAGAGCGGAAATTGCAGCCCAGTCGAGCAAGCTCGCTTACACTCGATAATACTCTCGATACCATTTGACGAAACGTCTGATGCCCGTCTGTATATCCGTTTTAGGCTTCTGGCCGAGCCATTGTGTTGCGAGTGTTAAATCTGCATTGGTCGAAATGACATCACCAGATTGCATTGGCAGAAGTTCGTATTCGGCTTTGATCCCAAGCTCTTCTTCAATCGTGTGGATATAGTTCATGAGAGGAATTCGCTTACCGCTTCCTAGATTGTAGATTCGATGTGGTGCCGAACTTGAGGATGATGATGGTTGGGAAGGGTCGAAATTGTCATCCGGCTCTGCTGGTTGATCAAGTGCTCCTACAATTCCATCGATAATATCATCGATATACGTGAAATCACGAGCCATATTGCCATGGTTATACACTGGGATTTTTTTGCCTGCAAGTATCAAATTGGTAAATTTGAAGAATGCCATATCTGGTCGACCCCAAGGACCATACACAGTAAAGAAACGCAAGCCGGTGGCCGACATTTGATACAAATAGGAATAAGCATGAGCGATAACTTCGTTGGCTTTTTTGGTTGCGCCATACAGGGAAATAGGATGGTCGGCTACCTGCTCCTCACGAAATGGCTCATGGGTATTTAGTCCATAGACCGAACTGCTTGAGGCATATATCAGATGTTGTATTTTGTGGTTGCGACACTGTTCCAGAATATTCACAAACCCGGTCAGATTGGCATCCACATACTCATGAGGATTTTCAATTGAGCGTCTGACCCCAGCTAGTGCAGCAAGATGGATAACAACATCGAATTGATGATTATGAAAATAATTTTCAACTTCGACTCTGTTGGAGACATCAATTTGATCGAACTGAAACTCTGGAAACCTTTCCAGACGTTTGAGTCGGTCTTTCTTCAGTTGTACGGCGTAAGAGTTATTAAGATTGTCGAGGCCATATACGGTTTCGCCACGCTCAAGCAGTGGGTGACATAGTGCGGCACCAATAAAACCAGCTGCACCGGTAATCAGAACATGCATCAGACTAGGAAATCAGGCGAAACTGGTTTTACGCTTTTTTGAAACAAATGTTCCATGTATGTTCATCCAATGAATGTTCGAATTCAAACTCAGCCTGATTCTTATCACAGGCCCCAGTCACAAGGGTTTCAGACATGATGTGATCACGATGAGCAGTCATAGCCTCACCAATTAGTGCCGAGCCACTGACCGAAAGAAGGATACGATCTGAAATTTCGAGTCCTGCCGTTTTGCGGGCTTCCTGTACCGTTCTGACTAGCTCCCGAGCAATTCCTTCAACTAATAATTCATGGTCGATCTGGGTATCGAGTGCGACTAGATAGCCATCGGCTTCCGAGCATGCGAAGCCCTCTGCTGATTTGGTCGTAATCTGCAAATCTTCCTTCTCAAACTCGACTGGTTGACCATCCACTTCCATGGAGTACGATCCCTGGGTTATGGTCTCGATAATCTCGGAGGGATTTGCCTGACTCAGGGCATCCTTGATCGCCGGCATAAGTTTTCCGAAGCGCTTGCCAAGGATCCGAAAGTTTGGAGTTACCTCATAACGAACAATTTCGGCACTTGAGTCGATAAAATCAATTTGACGGATATTTAATTCATCCTGAAGTTGTTCTTTGTGTTTCACAATTGCCTGACGAGCCATGGGATCTACACAATGAATGAGGATACGCTGTAATGGTTGCCGAACTCGAATGCGGCTGGATTCCCGTGCGGTACGACCAAGGCCAACTACGGTTTGTACCACATCCATTTCAAAAATTAACGGTTTGTTTAACCATTTCTCGTTATGATTGGGCCACTCGGTTAAATGAATACTTTCGGCAGCCTCATCTAGACATCTCGACAGATTCAGATACATGCTTTCAGCCAAAAAGGGCATAAACGGAGCAATCAATCGCTGGATGGAGTCCAGACATTCGAACAGGGTCAAGTATGCTGCCTGCTTATTCTCTCCATTCTCACTTCTCCAGAATCTGCGTCGGTTACGCCGAATATACCAGTTGCTGAGTTTGTCAACGAGTTCTTCAATGGCTTTTCCAGCGGTGTATGCGTCATAGTTCTCGAGAGAATCAGTGGTGATTTTTATGGTTTGTTGGGTTAAGGCCAGAATCCACTGATCAATTTCTGGACGTTGTTCGATGGGAACCTGTTTCGACAAGTCAAGATCATCCAGTTTGGCATACAGTATGAAAAATGCATAAGCGTTCCAAAGAGTATTAACAAAAGTTGAAGCCACTTCTCGCACAATGTCGACCGAAATTCGTTTTTGCGCATCAGGAGCGGTGCGACTCAGAAACAGCCAACGAAGAGAGTCAACACCGACCGAATCGAACACTTCATAAGGATTGACAATATTGCCTAGTGATTTCGACATTTTCTTGCCATTCTTATCCACGATGTGACTGAGGCACACACAGTTTCGATAAGCGATGGAATCATCGACTAGAGTTGAGATAGCATGCAGGGTATAAAACCAACCACGAGTTTGGTCGATTGCCTCACAGATATAGTCAGCCGGAAAATGCTCTTCAAATTTCTCTCTATTTTCGAAAGGATAGTGCCACTGTGCATAGCTCATGGCTCCTGAATCGAACCAGCAATCGATGACTTCTGGGACACGATGATAGCGATGTCCATCCAGAAAGAAGCGAATGTCATCGATATGAGGGCGGTGTAAATCAAGATCTCGGATGGGCTGACCTGACAGTTTTTCAAGTTCGGCCAGAGAACCAATACATATATAGTCGCCCTCACCGTTTGTCCAGATCGGCAGTGGTGTTCCCCAGAATCGTTCTCTAGATAACGCCCAATCGATATTATTTTCAAGCCAATTGCCAAATCGACCATCTCGAATGGTTTCGGGTACCCAGTGGATGGTCTTGTTGAGGTTGACCAGTCGATCCTTAATTTCGGTAGTGCGGATAAACCAGGCTTCCTTAGCGTAATAGATCAAAGGATCCCCAGTTCGCCATCCGAAGGGATAACTATGTATTGCCTTTTCATTTTTGTACATCGATCCTTGTTGTTCGAGTATTTCACAGATTATTGGATCTGCTTCTTTGAAGAATGTACCGCTTACCGGTACCGCTTCAGGTTTGAAGTTGCCATCAAGACCGACACCATGTAGGACCGGAAGTCCCTCCTGTTGTCCAAGTTCAAGGTCATCAACACCGTAGGCAGGCGCAATGTGAACAACTCCCGTGCCATCAAGGGTGTTTACAAAATCCCCCTCGCAAACCCGAAACGGATCACCGCTCTCGATGTTGAGCCAGTCGAGCAGCCGGTGATAGCGCATGCCGAGAAGTTCAGAACCAGTTACGGTTTTTACGATTTTGTGGGGCTGATCAGCGAAATAAGCCTCGACTCGTGCACGAGCTAGGATTAGGGTCTCATTGTCCACCTCTACATAAGAGTACTCAATATCCTTGCCCACAGCGAGGAGCAGGTTTGAGGGGAGTGTCCAAGGTGTAGTAGTCCATACCAGAAAACACAGATTTGGAGTGTCTGCCACGCGAAAGCGAACAGTGATAGATGGGTCCTCTACATCCTGGTAGCCCAGAGATACTTCATGGGAGGATAAAGTAGCTCCAATCCTCGGATCATAAGGTACTACCTTATAGCCTTTGTATATTAGTCCCTTGTCCCAAATTCTTCGCAACAGGTTCCAGACAGATTCGATGTAGTGGTTGTCGAGTGTGTAATAAGCTTGATCAAGATTTACCCAATAGCCCATACGGCGGGTCATTTTTTCCCAGTCGCCGATATAAGTCATCACTGAGTTACGGCAAAGACGTGTGAATTCTAGTATTCCTACTTTTTCTTCGATTTCCTGTTTATCGAAGATGCCAAGTTGTTTTTCGATTTCATGTTCAACTGGTAGCCCATGGGTATCCCAGCCCCCCTTGCGCGGGGCATAGTAGCCGCGCATGGTTTTATAGCGTGGATAAATATCCTTGAAGGTCCGCGCGAGAACATGGTGAATGCCGGGTTGACCATTGGCGGTCGGTGGGCCCTCGTTAAAGCTAAATCTCGGACGTCCCTTGCTCAATTCAAGACTTTTTTCGAATATTCGGTTGTTTTCCCAATAGGTCAGAATTTCCTGCTCCAGTTGTGGACCGTTGTATCTTCCCTGTACCTTTTTAAGGGAACCATTATTGGTTGTCATTGATGTTTTCTGTATTGTCTGGTCAATTCGGTATAGTATTCGATATCAAGATTTCCAGCGAGCGGATAAAATCGGCACCGGATTTCTGAAAATGAGATTTTACAACAAGCAGGAGCATCGGTCAGGGTGTATATTCAGACATACCGAGTATAGGTTCGTTTGCCAATGTAGTCCGTAAATACGTATCTAGAGTCGAATGAATAGGACTGTCGAAAGGGATTGATTCGATGACAATCACTGTCCGGATCTATGGGTCATGCACAACCAGATTCACGGGTTTCTAAAACCAGATTGAAAATCAGTCGTCATTCTGGCCCAATTCATGAATTCAGAATATTCTGTAGATTTTGTAAGAAGGCATATCTCCGACCTTAAAACCGATTAAAAATTCTCAGCGCGAAGTGCCAGTGACGATAGCAGGCAACATTATCTTGACAAGATTATGCATTGAATTTCAATATTGATCGTAGCCGACTGAGTAGATGATCCCAGTTCATTGCGATTGCAATCAAGATTCCGCTTATCAGTCCAGCAGTGTGGGCAGAATTGGCAACCTTGATTTCAAACAACCAATCGATCAGGCCGAACCAGCAAACAGCAAACCAGCCAAGAAGAAGTATCACAATCCTGCGATTTAACTTTACCGGATAGTTTCGATTGATCAGGCCTTGCACCCAAAGAAAGCCGAAATAGCCATAGATTACCCCCGACATCCCCCCAAAAATAGGACCGGTTTCATGATACTGATAGAGATTCGAAACCACTCCGATGATAAGAGTGATTCCGAGCATACGAATATTTCCATGTAGCCATTCAATAATTCGACCAAACTCCCAGGTCCAGAGCAGATTAAAGACGATATGAAATATCCCGAAATGCAGGAATACTGGGGTAACTAGTCGCCAAATTTCACCTTGTCGGATTTCAATGTATTGAGGACTTAGATATTGAGTAATTAACAATAGTCGCATCATGTTTTCTTGCAGGCCAAACAATGATAGCAAGTAGACAACGATGCAAATCGCAATCAGACTGAGTGTAACGGGCGTTATTTGGGACATCACTGGCCGTTCATTTCGATCCGGTCACTTTCTCCAAGAGTAATCATGCGTTCATCAAGGGTTATGAACTGTCTGCCCTTGATGGACTTTTGTCTCGCTTGATAATGAGTGCTTTCACCATCGGCATTGATGACTCGGATATTCACAATCTGGTTATCGGCCCGATACTGAAAGAAGAAGATCGCTGAGGAGATTCCCATCAGGAGCACAATAACGATGATGGTCACTACCTTGACGGAAAGAGAACCGGTTGTCTCATCAGAGTCTGTCGATCTTGATTGGGAGTGATTCGCCTTTGTCCGAAAAATCAGAATAACAACGAGTATGACCCCGATTGTGAAGAGAATTTTGGTTAGCATATGGATTCCGGTTCAGGATCACCTGGAGGAAGTTGCAGGTAATACCCGTTATTATTGAGGCATTGGACAACGGCCCTGATATCTGCATTCGGTAAACTTTTCCGCTTTGCGATATCGAATTGAAGAACAGAGGTCAGGTCACCGAGCAGTGCCATCAAACCATCGGGTACATGTCTGAAATCATTGCATTTGTTCAAGTAGAGGTAGGTATTGGACTTACGACTACTTTTGTAAACCCAAACCAGCATGGAAATAGCAATGTTGAGTTACACCCGATTAAGCTTATTCATTTTTTTGCAGATGTTATCCCTTTCCCACTATTTCTGATCCTTGTTTGTCATTTTGGGTTTTATATTTTTCTTGTTGCCGCGCCATAGCCAAGACCAAGAGACTTTATTTGGGGTATGTACTCGACTTCCAACCGGCATGTATTTACGCTTGGTATTGCCAGTGTAAAACTGTCGAGGACGACCAATTTTTTGTTCTCCATCTCCGAGCATTTCCTTCCAATGTGCAATCCAGCCCACTGATCGACCAATTGAAAACATCACGGTAAACATCGATGTCGGAAATCCCAGGGCTTTCATGACAATGCCAGAATAGAAATCAACATTTGGAAACAATTTCTTTTCTAGAAAGTAATCATCGTTCAAGGCAATCTCTTCAAGTCGCATAGCGAGTTCCAAACGAGGATCATCCACACCCAGCGTTGAAAGTACCTCGTGGCATGATTTTTGCATGACCTTAGCCCGTGGATCATAATTTTTATATACTCGATGGCCGAAGCCCATTAGCCGAAAGGGATCTTCTTTATCTTGCGCCTTCGCGATGTATTTCTTGATATTGTCAACTGTGCCAATCTCATCCAGCATATTGAGTACCGCTTCGTTGGCACCACCGTGAGCAGGGCCCCATAGTGAAGCAATTCCAGAAGCAATACAGGCATAAGGGTTGGCACCGGACGAGCCGGCAAGTCGAACAGTTGATGTGGATGCGTTTTGCTCGTGGTCGGCGTGCAAGATCAGCAATCGATCGACAGCTTTGGCGAGAATCGGGTTGACCTTGTATTCCTCAGAAGTGTTGGAGAACATCATCTGTAACAGATTCTCCGAGTAAGTAAGGTCATTTAATGGTGTTGGAAATGGGCGACCAAGCGAGTATTTGAATGCACAGGCACCAATATTCGGCATCTTAGCAATAATTCTATGGGCAGCAAGATGGCGCTGTTCCGGGTCATTGATGTCGGTGCTGTCATGATAAAACGCAGACAGAGCGCCAACGACGCCAACCATGATGGACATCGGGTGAGCACTTCGCATAAACCCTTGATAGAAGCGAGCTAACTGTTCATGTAACCAGGTATGGTGTCGTATATCCATATCGAAACTAGCTTTTTGTTCTGGAGAAGGCAAATTGCCATACAGAAGTAGATAGCAGACTTCGATATAGTCGCTGTGTTCGGCTAGGTCTTCAATTGGATACCCACGATGAAGCAATATGCCTTTTTCGCCGTCAATATAGGTGATGTCAGATTTGCATGCAGCGGTTGAGGTGAAGCCCGGATCATAGGTGAGTAGGCCTGTAGTGGAATATAAAGATCGGATATCAATGAGACGATTATCCATTGAGCCAGTATGGCTATTAAAATTCCAAGTTTTACCGGTCTGGTTGTCTGTTAGAGTGAACCCGCTATCATGGGCATTTTTTTTGCTCACAGTTTTTTACTCCTTTTTGAAATGAAAATGCAGGCACCAATAATATGCAGTGTGAAGCTGCTTATCTACTGCAAACCCGCAAAAATATAATCACACACTCGGCAACTACTATACGATAATCGATATCGATTGTTTACGCAAATATTCATTGCGAC
>JAPOUQ010000011.1 GCA_026708585.1 Gammaproteobacteria bacterium | reverse complement strand
AGTTTCAGGAGCCGGATTTCGAAGAGCCGTTGGAGAAAGATCATGGACGCATCACGCAACGCAAGATCTGGGTAACCGATCGGTTGAATGAATAGGTTGAATTCCCACATGTACAACCGGTATTTGTGATTGAGCGAAACGTCAAGGACCCCAAGGGGGAAAATCCAGATCGTGTCGAGATCGTGTATGGCATCACCTCGCAGCATCAGGATCAGACAACCGCAGAAGAAATTCTGAAAACCAATAGAGGACATTGGTCGGTCGAGACCGCCCATCAGGTGCTGGACAATCCGCATGCCTTTGATGAGGACGGCAGCCGCATCCGCTGTGGGCACGGTCCGGAAAACATGGCCTGCATGCGACGTCTTGCCCTGACCCTGCTGCGCTATTGTCAGCAGCGCAATCGTCAGCCGATCACGGAACAGATCGAACGACTCAAGTACAACCCGCGACGCGTGCTTGACTATCTCCGGCTGACTGGCAACACCCGGCCCAGAAGGCGATCACCAACCGAGTGTTGGCCGCTATCGCTGGCTACCTAAGACAACCGACTGATATCTGCTGATTTTCGATGGCACCCGATGGGCGCCAGGTATCCGCTCGTGTCGATCTTGCCCACAGCACCGAAATCCTGGCGAAAGGATGCTCAATTCCAACGGATTAGCCGAATATCCGTCTAACCAACGCCCCCTGACCACATACAAATGGAAAAACAACCTCTGAAACCGAGCAAAAACGAGCGAATAAAAAAGAATAAATTTGCCTTGAAAATAGACGCATGCCGGAGATATCAAATCAGGATCAGAAACTGAAAGAACAGAATTAAGAACGAACCAAAGAGATTACCGTTCTGGAGGAGAAGATGAACACAAAACATGCGGAAACTGAAACTTCAATCGAGCGCATGAATGCGGCTTTGGAACGATTGAGAACCGACACGGCCAACTTGAAGACTGAGATGGCCAGAAGGGATAATCGACTCATCATTACAGTATTGGGTGCTATGCTATATAGGTTGTCCTACCTTTTATTCATGAATTTCTCAAAAAAACTCCTACTTACACTTATCTTTAATAACACATTTCACAAAAGAGAGCGAAAACACCATGAATGAACTCACCGCAATAACCAAACTCCTTACCCCGGAACAGAATGAAACCGCCTCAATCGTATGGGATTCACTCGCGCCGAATACTCGAAGGGCATACGAAACCAATTTGAAAGCGGTCGCGGCATAGATCGGCAATAACCAACTTACCGATTCCACACTTGCCGAATATCTGCAAACCGCCTTTGATAGCGGTAAAAGCCCGGCAGCTTTCGTCAGTTTTCAGTAGTTATTATTCAATTGTCTCTGCGCCTCTCAATTTTTCTATCTTGCACTGAAAGGTAGGGTATCGTATAACTGCTCTACAAGGGAAAATACTACTTCAATAACTCTGACCTTCTGTTATCAACCGAGGACAATCAGATACGATAGTTGAAAAAATCTGCACAAGGCAAATGGGTCTGATATTTACGCTATAATTCGGTCGCGTTTAAGATGATATGGAATCAAAATCAGTCTCAAATCAGTTTACTTTGCATTCATAGTGAATAAAGCCAAGCCTATGGACATAAGGTTAACTGTTTTTTTGATTATTTGAGGACAATAGCACTTTCATCCAACATATACTTCAATCTGGAAAAGAGTCGGTTATGATATCGAAATTTAAGATTATCTTACTCATTTTATCTGCTTCAATCTTCACTGTTCCAATTTACGCTCACGATATATTAGTATCTGGAGTCTGGAGTCTGGCTCCTCCACCAACCTCCAAGAATGGGGCAGTCTATCTACTGATTAAGAATAAAGGTGCTGAAGAAGATATGCTGATCGGTGCGAAAACGAATGTAGCTAAGAAAGTTGAACTACATACCACTTCGCATGATCACGGCCAAATGAAAATGCATCACAATCATTCCTTTAAAATACCAGGTGACGGCTCTTTGGAAATGAAGCCAGGGGGGCATCACATCATGTTGATGGGACTTGTTCAGCCGTTAACTCCTGGGCAGAGATTTGAGCTCACGCTGAATTTTATGAAGGTTGGCGATATCATTACAGAGGTGGTGGTCGTCGAAACACCGCCGACCAATTAAAACTCAATTATCCTCTCTCATGATTGAGTTAATTGTGGGCGGCGCTCGAAGTGGAAAGAGTCGATATGCGGAAGACTGTGCACTCAAATCATCTGATTCCCCAATCTATATTGCAACTGCTGAACCTAGGGATCAAGAGATGGCTGATAGAATCCAAGAACATCAGCGTCGACGTGGTAAGCAATGGAGGCTTATAGAGGAGCCATTCAATCTGTCAACAATTCTGAGTAATATAAGTTGTGACGATTCAGCAGTTGTCGACTGTTTAACCCTCTGGTTATCAAACTGGCTATGTCTTAAAGATCGTCAAGGTTGGATTGATGAACGTCAGAGATTTCTTTCAGGGTTAACAAGGATACAAAGTTCAATTTGGTTCGTTTCAAATGAAACCGGTATGGGAGTGATTCCTACAAACCCACTCAGTCGAGAATTTGTCGATGAAAGTGGAAAATTACATCAGGATATTGCACAACGGGTAGATCTAGTAACTCATATGTTCTGCGGAATTCCAACTCGTATAAAATAAAATAATGAATGATAAACAATGGTTTAAATATGATATATCATTGCCTGATAAGAGCTCAGAGACTACAGCTCAAGAAAGGCAAAAAATACTCACCAAACCTGCGGGCTCACTTGGGGAACTTGAGACTATAGCAGTCAAACTAGCAGCGATGCAAGGCGCTCTTCGACCACAGTCAACGCCACTGGGGATCGCTGTATTTGCAGGTGACCATGGTGTCACGAAAGAAGGTATCAGTGCATTTCCTTCTGAAGTTACCGAGCAGATGGTTCTCAATTTTGTAAATGGAGGCGCTGCGATCAATGTTCTTGCGAAACGAGCGAATGCACAGCTATGTATTGTTAATGTGGGTACCAAAAGGCTAGATAACTACCCTGAACCAGTGATTGATCGACCCGTCGGCTATGGTACCAAAAATTTTCTTAAGGAAAGTGCAATGACTGAAGATGAAACTCTTTCCGCTTTAGCACTTGGTCGACGTATCATGGATGAATACTTATCACAATGTCAGATTGTAATCGGTGGTGAAATGGGTATTGGTAATACTACCTGCGCAAGTGCATTGGCTACCGCTCTTGGGGTAGCTGATGTTTCAGAGCTCGTCGGTCCTGGAACTGGTCTCGATAGTCAGGGTGTTTCTCATAAACAGTCAGTAATCGAGAGATCCCTAAGAAGACTTGGAAAAGAATCAGATCCTTTACGGGTTTTGGCTGAACTAGGTGGCTATGAAGTAGCTGCACTGGCTGGATTCTATATTCGTGCTGCTATGTTAGGTGTCACAATAATTGTTGATGGATTCATATCAAGTGTAGCCGCCTTGGTTGCTTGCAATTTAAATTCGGATATTCGCCACTGGATGCTGTTTTCTCATACATCACAAGAACCAGGTCACTCCAAAGTATTGGAGGCACTTCAAGCAGATCCACTTCTATCAATAGGTATGCGACTTGGAGAGGGTAGTGGTGCTGTAGTAGCTTATGATCTGATTGATACGGCCTGTGAATTACATAACAAGATGGCGACATTTGACGAGGCTGGAGTATCGGACCGTGATTGAATGGGACTGTACTCATCTTGATGTAATTCGTCATGGCGAACACGTATTGGCCAACAAAATCTGCGGAGTCACCGATCCAGTTCTTTCAAAAACGGGGTGGCAGCAATTGGTTGACCAATGCCGTAATCTAACGGAGCATGGCCATTATTGGAATGTAATACTCACATCTCCCAGAAAACGTTGTTCTGAGTTTGCATTTGAGATCAGCAAGTCTATGGGAGTTCCGTGTTTGGAATATCATAACTTTTCAGAAGTTGATTTCGGTGAGTGGGAAGCCCTAACATTTCAGGAAATCAACGAACGGTATCCTGGACAGTGGCAGCAATGGATTAGTCATCCAGAAGGACCGGCGCCGCATGGAGGAGAGAGTTATGGTGGTTTTTTGCTACGGATACAGAAATCAGTCAACGAAATCATTCAGAATTATCGTGGTCAACGGATATTGTTATTCGCCCATGCTGGTGTGATGCGCGCCATTTTTTGCTATACGCTTGATCTGAAACCGTCCTCACTATCCATGTTTTGTGTTCCATATGCCTGCCACAGTCGAATCAAGGTTTACCACCATCCAGACCATGAAGACTGGCATCAACTCGAAGTACATAACTCATCTGGTACATGATTGAGGAGATTAAGCAGGCTGTTGGTTTTTTAACCCGCTTACCCTTGGGTAAGGGGATTCGTCAGCAATCTGGAATGTCTAAAGTTGCTGTCAAATGGTATGGATTTGTCGGTCTGATCATCGGTGCTCTTCTATCACTGAGCGCGGCAATTCTTGATGTTTGGTTCAGTATTCCGCATACTGTTCTAGCTGCAATCGTATTAGCGTTATGGATAGGAATTACAGGTGCGTTGCATCTTGATGGATTAGCCGATTGTGGAGATGCGGTAATGGGCGGTTTCGACAAGGATCGCATGTTGATCATTTTGAAAGATCAGCAGATTGGGGTGGGTGCGATGGTAGCAGTTATTACCGTCCTACTTCTCAAATGGACATCACTGAGTTGGTTATTTTCACAAGATGCATTTATGGCACCATTATTTGCGGCTACATTGTCTCGTATCATGTTGACTCTGACAATTATGGAGAAACCATATGTTCGTGAACAGGGGCTAGGAACAGGTCTCAAGGATCACTTGGTACGTAAAAATATTCTACTTGGCGCAGTGTTACTATCGCTGATTTTACTTCTGATCTCGTTATTGGGTTATGTTTATTCGGTGATAGGATGTTTACTTGGTGCAACATTAGTTTGGTTTTTCATCGCAAGAAAAATTGGTGGCTATACAGGCGATGTATATGGTGCTCAAGTTGAAGTAACTGAAGTAGGCATTCTTATTTTTTTGGTAGCATTTCTTTCTTTTTGAACGCTATTCGCTGACAGATTAGTTCATGCTAGAAGAGAGGGGTTGACGCTAGTCATCAATATTTTTTACTGTTTCGATGGGTCGATGGATCTTGCATGGAAAACTGGATTTTTATAGTTATGCATTTTTCATATTTTATCGCCCCCGATAACTGCCATATCCAAATCAGTGAGTTGTTATTCCCTAATCCTTCGATAAAGTGATCGGCATTGGGCACAAAGCCATATGCACTGTAGGTTTCAATTCTCAACCGATCATCACCCATTGGGTGATTCGATATACTCTTCGAAAACTCCATCATACAAGGAATCAAGGATGCTTTCAGACCTTCGATTCAAGGATTAGGGTTATAAATTTGATTGAATAATATTTCATTCCTCTCTTATAATTCACATGTTCGGGTATGCTCGGTTCAATGAACCGAGATGAAACGGGAAATCGGTGCGTCGAACGATTGAATTCGGTCGTTCAAGACAAACCCGATACTGCCCCCGCAACGGTAAATGATTATTTGCCTGCAACGGAAAAATTTCTGCCACTGTAGTTATCTGATACGGGAAGGCTGTAGGTAAAGAAATCGGTAATACCGATTTTATTTCATGAGTCCGGAGACCGACCTGAATAGGGATCTTGTCTATACAGGATGAATTGAATACATGCACGGGTGGTGCATTTCCCGGAACTTACAGATGAAATACTCCCCCTTTTGGGTCATTCTGACCTTGGGTATTGTTGTAATACCCTTTTTTGCAAATGCCGATGACGATTCTCCAACCATAGTTGTTACTTCTTCCAGAGTCGCAGAAACAGCCGATGAGACCATGACTCCAATTACTGTGATTGATCGTGAAGAGATAGATCGAAGCGGAAGCAAAAGTGTTGTTGACATTCTCACCAAAGTACCAGGATTGGTTGTCAATAATAGCGGTGGGCGCGGAGCTGCTTCCAGTATATTTTTGAGAGGTAGTTCCAGTACCAATGTCTTGGTATTGGTTGATGGAATTCAAATTGGTTCTGCTACTTCGGGGACGGCATCCCTTGAACATATCCCTCTCTCTATCGTAGAGAAAATCGAGGTAGTACGGGGCCCCCGTTCAAGTCTATATGGTTCTGAGGCAATCGGCGGCGTTATACAGATTTTCACTCGTCAGGGAAGGAAGAAATTACGTTCGTCATTTTCTGTCTCAGCGGGAAGTCATGATACTTACGATTTAGAAGCTGGTGTTTCCGGTAGCCATGACACGGCGAGGTATACTCTTCATGTTGCTACAGAGGAAACAAATGGTTTTAATTTTCGAAAAGATAACAATCCCGATGAAGATGGATATCAAAATCAATCATTGGTTTTGAAGAGTGGAGTAAAAATTTCGAATCATTTGGATTTTTCTTCTGGCCTGACAGTTTCAGACAATCAATTCGAATACGATGGATTTGTTAATACATCTGATTATGAAACAGAGTCTCTTTTACGCACTCTATATGTTCGTACTGATTGGACCCTTAATGATTCAATTTATGGTAGCTTAACCTTAGCGGAATCTGCAGATAAGCGCGATGTGTTTGTGAATCGAAAATTCAGCAATCGATACAACACTCGAAAGAAACAAATTTCATGGCAAAGTGTATTGGATTGGACAAATCATCGAATAGTATCCGGTATAGACTTCGTTCAAGACCAGGTTGAAAGCTCGAAAAATTATGATATAGATAGACGCGACAATATCGGCTATTTTGCACTCGTTCGATCAGATTTCAATCCTGTCGATGTTGAAGCTTCAATCCGGTCGGATGATAATGAACAATATGGAGAAAGAACAACGGGCTCACTAGCATTGGGCAGAGACATTCGAGGAGGTTGGAGGCTAACCGGAGCATATGGAACAGCTTTCCAAGCCCCGACTTTTAATCAACTTTACTGGCCAGCGAGTTGTAATTCAAAACTTAACCCTGTTCAAATGAATATGATCTGCCAGGGAAAGGAGGTTATTCGAAATTCAAATTTAGTTCTTGTAGATGAGACTTCTACTACTCAACTGTATCACCCCGGAGGCGACCCTGACCTACGTCCAGAGAAGTCAGCCACTATAGACATTGGACTAACTTATCGGAAGCCTGATTTTGAGACATTCGTAAATGTTTATCGAACAGAGATTGAAAATATGATTGACGGATGGCCACCCTCAAATATTGATAAGGCATTAATTTCCGGTATTGAAATAGGTTTTCAATCGTCTTTTGAAAATGTTAATGTCAGTGGTAGTTTTACATATCAGGAACCTTTGAATGACAGTGGTATCAATCGAAACAAACTGCTGCGTAGGCGGGCGAAACAGCTTGCATATTTGGATATTTCCCAAAATTTCAATCCTTGGGAAGCCGGTATCTCATTTTATTATCGAGGCAAGAGTTATGATGATCCTGCAAACAAAAACCAGATTGATGGATTTGGACGTATCGATGCTCGTTTGATTCGGTCATTCAAAAAAGAATGGAACCTTGAATTCAAAATCAATAATGTTTTTGATAAAGATTACGAAACAGTTCGTGGATACAATCAAGACGGTCGAAATTTTCTGATCACGCTTCGCTATTTGCCTCATTAATCAAGACCTGCAAACTTTCTGTCTTAACGAGCAGTATCGTTTGCGAGATATATTTTGCGATGATCTCATGCTTGAATCGTCAATTGCTTCGAGCAGTGATTGATTCTGAGTGTATAAAGGTGAAATCTTACTGGCTAATTCAGGACTCGAAAGCTCTTGATTATGAGAAATCGTTCTAAGTCATCCTCTTAACTACTGGGAAATGTGACCGCGTTTACTCGACCTTTAGGCTGACAGTGAATATGTAAGATGTTAATTACAGTCTCAGTATGGATACATTTTCTGTGTCATAGAAACAGTCTCAAGTAAAACCGGTTCATGAAAAATGCTGATATAGTTCAAGGCGAGAAAAGGCAGACGCACAAGAATCTAGTTCAGGTTTGAACAACATTAATAGAAACGTTTAGTGCACGGATAGATTACAGAATAGCGATACCTTTACAATGTTAGGTTATACTGTGAATTACCAGTATTTTTCAATGTGTAATGAATAGAATTCTTGATAGAAAGAAAGAGTTACTGACGTTATATACCCCTGGTGATGGTGGTGAAGTTCCGCCGTTTCTTGCCGGACGAGGAAGTGAGAAGCAGTTTTTTCAACTTGCAATCTATACTCTGGTGAAAAAGCATCAGGGATATCAGAATATGATTCTCTTTGGACCACGAGGAAATGGCAAAACTTCTCTCTTGCATAGCCTTGCAGATGAGGCGAATAAAGAATATGGAGATAATATAGAGGTTTTATGGGTAACTCCCTCAGAGATAACTACACCGGAAAAGTTTGATCATTGGATCAGGTCCGAAGGGAGAAGGGCAACTCCTGTTGTTCAAGAGGTAAGAGGCAAAATTAAGGCATGGTTCGCAGAAGGTACAGCAAGTTTTTCAATTCAGCGTTCGGATGGCATAAAAACTGCCATTAAGGAACGCTGTGAAGCAAAACCTCTAGTATTAATAGTAGATGAAGCTCATAGACTAGATGAGAAAACAGCAGAAGACCTACTTAACGCCAGTCAGTCAGTAAGACGAGAGAATATACCATTCTTTCTAGTACTGTCTGGTACTCCGGGATTGACGAGATCTTTAGCTCAGGCAGAAGCTTCTTTCTGGGAACGTGGTGAAATCTTTCCACTAGGTCGGCTCTCGCTACCTGAGTCGGTTGAAGCTTTGGTCAAACCTTTAGAGCCATTCGACATCCTATTTGCCGGAGGAGTTGCTAAAGAAGTGGCTATCAAGTCACATTCCTATCCGTTCTTTATTCAGCTTTGGGGGAAATGTTTGATGGAAGAACTGGTTAACACAGAAAAAACCATCGTTGATGCAAAGACGGTGTTGGATGCAGAGCGAAGAGTTAATTCACGCATACATCAGATGTATGCGAAACGGTTCTCCGAGCTTGATGACCGGGGTTTATTGAATGTCGCGGCAGAAATAGCAGAAGCCTTTCTTTCTAACAATAACATGCCAATCCCCATATTGGAGATGAATGAATTGGTTGGGGATAGGAAAGACGTGGAATTATTAGAACAACTTGGTTATATATGGCGTGTGTTGCGAGATGAAGCAAAACAGTTAGGCTATGAACCAGGCATTCCGAGCTTGATGGGCTTTGTTTTAGAACAAATAAGAGGTTTTTCTGAGCCTGAAACTACAATAAGTCGTGATGAGTAGGCTAAAAAGATAGATTTTCGATGTTCAAGATGCAGGGGTGTCAAACGCTACGTCAAGGAGACTCCTCTTTCCCATGTTTGAGAAATTTATTTTATCTATCTTCCATCGGTTCAAATCGGAAGTATCCGAGACTCATTAGTCAAGAAATTTCAGTTGGATTTCAAAGTATAGCATCTCATTTTATATGCTTAAAATGATATATAATGATGCTCATTTTGATGCATTTATTATTGATATGCGAACCACAATTACTATAGACGATCAATTATTTAATGAGGCAGTAGAGTTAACCGGTATAAATGGGAAGTCTGCTTTAGTGAAGGAGGCTTTGACAGCCCTGATTCAACGAGAATGTGCCCGACGGCTTGCTTTATTAGGAGGAAGCGAACCCCAACTCACCCCAGTCCCTAGACGCAGATCTGACCCTGATAACGAATGATTTTGGTTGATACCTCAGTCTGGATCGAGCATCTTCGGCATGGAGATGAGTTTTTCAAAGACCTATTTCAAGAGAATATTTGTATACACCCCATGGTCATTGGTGAATTAGCATGTGGTAATTTACGCAATCGAAACCAATTGCTTAAGCTCTGGAGTAGGCTTCCTAGCGTTGTCGTTGCTAGTCATGAAGAGGTTATTATGCTTCTCAACCGGAATAACTTGGCAGGTAAGGGGATCGGATATATTGATGCTCACCTTCTAGCATCTGCAAAAATAGAAACAGATATCTTGATATGGACAATGGACAAACGGCTTGCCAAGATAGCTGAATCTCTCAACTTGTTGTATGTCTTGAAATTCCATTATCGAACTTGAAATGCATATACCCTGTGATCTGTCTATGGCTAACTCAATAAATAGATTTCGAAGTTAAAGAAGTTTAGAACCAAATGAATAACAGGGAATGGGCAATCCCGTTGACTTCTGGCTTTGATATCTCCTTTTATAGATATTTGCACCACGTACTTCTCAAGAATGGTATTGCAACTTCAATCTAAATTCAGTTCTCTGGATTATTAGTTGGAAAGTATTCCTTTATCGATCATCTACGAATTCGACATTCAAATAAGCGTCGATTGCTCGTTTAATCCAACTTCCTACTCCTCAAAAGGGTAGCAACTTCGATTAGACTTAAAATAAAATCCTTAGGACCAGCAAACCAACCCAAAATCGATACAGCCATTGAATTTGGTATAATAAATGACTGTAAATCAAAAACCTCTTCAACATATAAACTATCTTGACGATTGTTTCACGCATCACATGATGATGACTTATCAAATTCGGATATAACTATGAAAGAAATCTATGACTGGGTCCCTTGGTTTCATGAACTAGCACAGCAAATTGCTAAAAATGATGAGAGTTATCTAATCGAAAAAACCAAACAAGTAATATGGAGGAAGGATGGCAGCACTGAGCCACTACTAAATTATGGAGATAAAAATATTGATCCTTTATCATTCCTCTATACATTAGCGAAAAAAAACACAACGGGATTCAGAAATATTGTCTATTCGAGCGTACATGAAGTGTTTGAGTTAACTCAAACCATCCCGTCTCCCGAGCAAGGTTATGCTTTCACATTTCCGACCCCACCCGCTCTCGCAAAGATATTGTTTCATAAAATAGGTGTTGGTAATCCGAAATTACTCTGGGAAATATTCAAAAATGCCGTTGATGACATCGAAAAAATTAACTCTGAACAATATGATCAGGTTCTTCGCATTGGTAATGTTGGTATTAAAAAACTAACACAGACATTGTTCCTAATTAATGCGTATAAATTTCTTCCTTTTGATGATGCTAATAGGCCTTTAGCACCAAACCTTAAGGGAAAAAAAATTAGTTGGAGTCAATACAAATACTACATTAGTGCAGTTAAGGGAAAGTTTCCAAATTGTGATCTGTATGAAGTCAACCTATTTACCTATCTATCTTTAAAGCCGAATAATGGCAGATTTTTTCTAAAAAATATCGATGAAAATGCTCATGGACTATGGGAGGACTTTTTGAAAAATAATTATGTTCTTAGCCATGAAGCAGAACAAGATAATCATTCATCATTTACAAAACCAAAACCAAACAAGGGAGATGTTATTCTGATTACATTAGGACAAAATAGAGGTTTGGGCATCGGAATTGTTCTTAACGATGAATATCAACGTGAATTCCATTTAGATCATCGTTTGCATGTGGTATGGGTAAATAAAGAAAATACAACCCTCTCGGGTCATACTGAAATCGAAGATTTTGGTCAGGCATCAGATAGCGATATCACTTTGTTTAGAGAAACATTGGAGTATGAGCCAACCTTTCAACTGATTGATGACAGCATGGGGAAGTACGAAGATTCAGAAGACAACAATGAAAGATCAGAATCAGATTCTAACTATGTTAACTCTCACGATACTCGGTTTCCTCTCAATCAGATTCTTTTTGGTCCTCCAGGAACGGGTAAAACATACCAGACAAAAGAGCTAAGTCTTCGAATCATTGGAAAGTACCGAAATGACACTGAAATAGACAACAAAACTTTTCGTGATTTTCGATATCAGACGGAATCGGGAAGCGGGCAGATTGCCATGATCACGTTCCACCAGAATTATTCTTATGAAGATTTTGTTGAGGGTATCAAGCCAGAAACAGATCAAGGTCAGTTGACCTATAAAATCAAATCTGGGATTTTCAAGAAAATCGCCAGCAGTGCACAAAAAAACCAGGAGAAGAATTACGTTTTGGTTATTGATGAGATCAATCGCGGTAACATTGCTAAAATTTTTGGTGAACTGATTACATTGATTGAGGATTCTAAACGCCTGAAAGAGAAAGATGAAACTACAGTAACTCTCCCTTATTCGGGTGAAGAGTTTGGAGTACCAAATAATCTTTATCTCATTGGCACCATGAATACAGCTGATCGTTCAATCCAATTGCTTGATACAGCCTTGCGTCGGAGATTCACCTTCCAAGAAATGATGCCTCGTTATCCGAAGTTTAACATGTAGTGTTCCAACCTATTGATAATTTGTAATTAAAAAAATCGAGTGGCACTACAAGTGCATTCATCCACCGATTTTCGGTGGA
>JAPOUQ010000043.1 GCA_026708585.1 Gammaproteobacteria bacterium | reverse complement strand
GTTGAAAGTTGCATGAATATGGGCAATTCCTTCGCTAACGTTCTTACGAATTTTCGCTTTTGATCTGCCTGTCTGAGTATGCTTAGACATAAATTAACCTGATAATCGATTTTGCAACAAGTCTGGTTATTTCTTAACCGGTCTCGGAGGCCCTTTGCGAGTTCTTGCGTTGGTCTTGGTTCGCTGCCCGTTAACGGGCAATCCACGTCGATGTCGCATCCCTCGATAACATCCCAAATCCATCAGCCGTTTAATATTCATGGAGATTTCTCTTCGCAAATCTCCTTCAATCTGATATTTTGCCACTTCGGTTCGCAATAACTCGGCTTGCTCATCGCTAAGATCGCGAACCTTGATGGTACGTTCCACTCCGGTGACATCACAAATTGCCTTTGCACTGGGACGACCAATCCCATAAATGGCGGTCAAACCAATCTCAATGTGTTTGTCAGAAGGTAAGTTTATACCTGCGATACGCGCCATATTTCTTTACTCTAGAGTTAATATTCAATGTGAAACAATCAGATAGGTTTAAAAAACAGCCTGATCAAAAGGTTTGCGATTCTATCAGATTTGGTTAATTCCATCAAGGTGTATATAAGAAGCATAAATTTTTCTATCCTTGTCTCTGTTTGTGACGTGGGTCCCTACATATCACGCGGACAACACCATTTCTTCGAATGATTTTGCAGTTTCGACAAATCTTCTTTACCGATGCCCTAACTTTCATATCTGACCTCTAATTTATACTAAGGTTTAACGCACACCCTGCGGACGTTGAAAAGGAGATTTTTTCATAATGCTTTCATATTGTCTTGACATCAAATACGATTGAACTTGAGCGATCAAATCCATTGTGACCACAACAATAATCAACAAAGAAGTGCCCCCAAAATAAAACGGAACACTGTATTGAACAATTAGAAATTCCGGAATCAAACAGACAAAGGTGATATAGATAGCACCAATCATGGTCAACCGTGATACGACGCCATCAATGTGTTTAGCACTTTGGGCACCGGGTCGAATACCCGGTATAAATGCGCCTGATTTTTTCAGGTTATCCGCGATATCAACTGGATTAAATACCAAAGCGGTATAGAAAAAACAAAAGAAAATAATCATACCCCCATACAGGAAGGTATAAATTGGCTCTCCAGGCTGGAGCTTGGTCGCAATATCTGTCATCCAGCCCATACTTTCTGACTGACCAAACCAACTGCCCAAGCTGGCAGGGAACAAAATTAGGCTGGAAGCAAAGATTGGAGGGATAACACCCGCCATATTAAGTTTGAATGGAAGATGAGATGATTGTCCTGCAATCATCTTTCTTCCCTGCTGACGTTTTGCATAGTTCACTGTAATTCGCCGTTGGCCACGTTCTACGAAAACCACAAAATATGTGACAGCCAAAGCACCAATGAACAGCATTAAAACTAATCCGCCAGATAAAGCGCCTGTTCTTGCCAACTCCAGTGTACCAGCAACTGCAGAAGGAAGACCAGCTACGATTGAGGCAAATATGATCAACGAAATCCCATTGCCAAGACCTCGTTCACTAACCTGCTCGCCCAACCATACCAGAAACATAGTACCTGCACACAATGTTGCCGCTGCCACAATCTTGAAACCGAGTCCCGGAATCAGAATAACCGGTGAACCGGCAACTTGTTGACTCTCAATGGCAACCGATATACCAATTCCCTGAAATAATGCCAATACAACAGTAAAGTAACGGGTGTATTGGGTTATTTTTCTTCTTCCTGCTTCACCTTCTTTGTTCAACTGCTCTAGCGATGGTATTACCGCTTTCATCATTTGCATAATGATGGATGCAGAGATATAAGGCATAACGCCCAAGGCAAATATTGAAAGACGGCTTAGAGCACCCCCCGAGAACATATTAAAGATATCGATAATTGATCCTCGAGTCTGTTCAAACAAGGCAGCCACTGCTGCAGGGTCAACTCCTGGCACTGGCACATGTGTACCCAGTCGAAACACTACTAGTGCTCCGAGCATAAACAGGATTCGTTGCTTTAAATCCGACAGACTTCCGAACATGCCCGAACTCGGAACACTCCTTTTTTCTGCCCTTGACTTAGCCATCTTTAATTTCTTCTAGTCCTTTCTGGACATTTGTACTGAACCGCCAACTTCGACGATTGCTGCTTCAGCACCTTTGGTTAGTAAAACACCATCTATAGTAACAGACCGATTTATTTGACCGTGCAAAATAATCTTGGCACTGGTTATATCGCGACCAATCAGTTTTGCCTTCTTTAAGGATTCAAGATTAATCAAATCTCCCTCTGTTTTGTTTAATTCACCTAGACGTACTTCAGCATGATGAATATTTGTTCGTGAACGAAACCCACGCTTTGGTAAGCGACGCTGAAGCGGCATTTGTCCGCCTTCAAATCCAATTTTGTGAAATCCGCCTGACCGTGATTTTTGACCTTTATGTCCACGACCAGATGTCTTACCAGTTCCAGAGCCGTGACCAAGACCCACTCGCTTACGAGTTTTTCTTGCGCCCGGTCCTGATTTAATTTGATTAAGCTTCAAGATTGTCATTTCTATACATCCGCTCCTATGAACTGCATACCTAAATCACCGATCAGTCGGCTCTCTATTCATGCTTGATTTACTCCGTTTCACAATGTAGCATGTAACTGATTTTGTTGATCATGCCTCGGTTCTCTGGTGTATCTAGGACTTCAACAGTCTGATGCATTCGGCGCAGACCTAGCCCCCGTGCACATGCTTGATGCCTCTTGATTCGCCCATGCATACTCCGCACTAAGGTTACTTTGAGAAATTTCTGTTTGTCTACAGCCATTGGTCTAAAATCCAATTTAAAATGATCTACGCTTTTTGTTGAGCTTGTTCAGATTCTTCCGGCAGTTCAAATAGATCCCGAACTTTTTTACCTCGTTTTGCCGCGATATACTTCTTGCCTTTGATCTGGCTAAGCCCGTTGATGGTTGCTCGGGTCACATTAATAGGATTCGTAGTACCAATTACCTTAGTTAAGATATTTTCAATTCCTACCGCTTCAAAAACCGCACGCATCGTACCACCTGCAATAATTCCCGTACCTTCGGCTGCAGGACGCATAACCACTTTGGCTGCACCATGACGACCGATAATCGGATATTGGATCGTATTACCATTCAAATTCACTCGAAACATGTTATGTTTTGCATCTTCCATCGCTTTTTGAACAGCAACGGGTACCTCTCGGGCCTTGCCTCGTCCGATTCCTACACGACCATCACCATCTCCAACAACCGTCAACGCGGAAAATCCAAATATTCGACCTCCTTTGACAACCTTGGCTACTCGCCGGACGTTAATCAGATGTTCCCGGAAATTATCCTGTGAGGGTGCCTCCCTCCTGTCTTTCGATCTAACCATATCAACTTATATAGAAATTAAAAGGCGAGTCCGTTTTCTCTTGCAGCATCTGCAAATGCCCGAACCCTACCATGATAGCGATATCCCGATCGATCAAATGCAACACTGCTTACTCCAGCAGTTTGAGCATTTTTCGCAATCAAGGCTCCAACCGCCTGAGCAGCCTCACAATTACCCCCATGCTGAATTGATTCACGTATCGCTGGGTCAAGTGTTGAGGCTGAAGCGAGCACCTTTTCACCTGACACATCATAAACCTGTGCGTAAAAATGTCGTGAAGTTCGAAATACCGATAAACGCATTGCGTCATGTAGTGCAATCTTATAACGGGATCGCTTGGCTCGTTTTATTCTCGCCTGATTTTTATTGGTCATATCTCTTATCTCAAACTACCGAATTACCAATTTCTACTTCTTCTTGGCCTGTTTTCGTATCACATACTCATCCGCATACCGAATTCCTTTACCTTTGTAAGGTTCGGGTGGACGAAACGCTCTTATTTCAGCAGCTACTTGTCCGACAACCTGCTTATCTATACCGCTGACTACAATTTCTGTTTGACTTGGGGTATTCGCCTCAATACCATCGGGAAGCGAATAGGAAATCGGATGTGAGTACCCGAGACTCAAATTGAGGTTGCTCCCTTGAGCCTGAGCCCGATACCCTACCCCTGTAATCAATAGCCGTTTACTAAATCCTGTAAAAACGCCTATGATAAGATTGTTTACTAGTGCACGGGTTGTTCCCCACATCGACAGCAACTGCTTATCTATTTCCGAATCTTCTACACTGATTTCAACAGATAGTTCTGATTCTTTTTTGTTTACAGCAATACCCGGAAACAGCTTGAATCCGGATTGACCTTTTGGCCCCTTGGCATTAATTTGACCATTAGAAATATCAACCGTTACGCCAGATGGAACACTAATCGGAATTTTTGCTATTCGTGACATAAAATCCTCTCAACCATGACTTGTCTAGTTAACGAACCGGATACTGGGTCAAAAAACAGAACATACAACCTCACCACCGACACCGGCCTGACGAGCCTGCTTATCGGTCATCAGTCCCTGCGATGTAGAAATCAATGCCACACCTAACCCATTTTTGATCAGTGGTATCTGATCACAAGATACATAGACCCGACAACTTGGCAAACTTAGGCGTTTAATCTCTTCAATTACCGACTCGCCTCTATAATATTTCAACTGGATCTTCAGATTTCGTTTTGCGCCTTCACCTTCGAAATGGTATCCGCCAATGTAGCCTTCATCCAGCAATACCTTGGCAATTGCGATTTTGCTTTTGGATGCAGGAATTGACACCGATTTCTTCGATGAACGAAAACCATTTCGGATTCTTGTCAACATATCTGCAATTGGATCAGACATACTCATATTTCATACTCCTTTTTGGCAAACGGATTTACCAACTAGACTTCACAACACCCGGAGCCTCACCACGCATGATGACCTCCCTAAGCTTGTTTCGACTAAGGCCAAATTTCCGGTAATATCCCCTTGATCTTCCAGTTAGGCCACAACGGTTTCTACCCCGAGAGGGGCTTGAATCGCGTGGAAATTTTTGCAGTTCAAGCATAGCCTGAAACTGTTCTTCCATACCGAGTTCGGGATTGGTTACTCTAGACTTGACCTCAGCCCGCTTTTCTGCATACAGTTCAACCAACTTTTGTCGTTTTGACTCGCGTGCGATCATTGATTTTTTGGCCATAAAAAGTCTCCTGCGTTAATTCTTCAATGGGAAATTGAAAGCCCTGAGCAAGGATTCTGCTTCCTGATCATTGATTGCCGAAGTGGTGATACAAACATCCAAACCCCGTAATGCATCAATATTGTCATAATCAACTTCAGGGAAAACAATTTGCTCACGTATACCGAATGAATAATTCCCACGGCCATCAAATGACTTTTCTGACAAACCCCGAAAATCTCGAACACGGGGAATTGCGACCGAGATTAAACGATCCAGAAATTCATACATTCGATCCCGTCTCAGAGTCACTTTGGCTCCGATTGGCCAACCCGTACGAATCTTAAAATTTGCCTCTGATCGTCTTGCTTTTGTAGCCACCGGTTTCTGTCCAGATATTTTTTCCAAATCAGATAGCGCATTCTGCAAAACACCCTTGTTTGCTACTGCTTCACCAAGTCCCATGTTTAAAGTAATCTTGGTTATTCGTGGGACTTGCATGACACTCGCATACGAGAATTCTTTCTGCATACTCGGAACAATTTCTGCGTGATATTTTTGTTTTAGTCTAGGCATGTTCATTCACCAGATATCAATCAACCAATATCGACAACTTCCTGGTTGGATTTAAAGTAGCGTACTTTTTTACCGTCTTCAAGTGTCCGAAAGCCAATACGATCTGCTTTTTTCGTGGTGGGATTGTACAGGGCAAGATTGGAAAGATGAATGGGTGCCTCCTGTTGAAAAATCCCGCCCTTTTCGTTCTTGTTCGGGTTCCCTTTTTTGTGTTTTTTGACTAGATTAACATCATTTACATAGGCACGACCATCACTCGTCAAGCGTAGCACTTGGCCTCGCTTACCCTTGTATCGTCCGGTAATCACGATCACATCATCACCTTTGTTAATTCTTTGCATTTGTATTTCCAGTCAAATTGATCGGTGAAATTTGAATTACAGAACTTCTGGGGCTAGAGATATGATTCTCATGAATTTTTCCGAGCGCAATTCACGAGTAACGGGACCAAATATCCGCGTACCAATCGGCTGATGTGCATTATTTAGCAACACTGCTGAATTTCGGTCAAAACGAATCAGGGAACCATCGGGTCGACGCACACCGCTCTTGGTTCGAACAATTACCGCATCATAGACATCACCTTTTTTGACTCGGCTATTTGGCATCGCCTCCTTTATGGTAATCTTGATAATGTCACCAATCCTAGCATAACGACGCTTCGAGCCCCCCAAAACCTTGATACACATGACCTTTCTAGCACCACTGTTATCAGCAACCGAAAGCATACTTTGCATCTGAATCATAACTTATGACCTCTATCTCTATTGAGCTTGTGCTACTACTTTAACTAGGCGCCAGCATTTCTTTTTGGAAATTGGACGACAGGATTCGATACTGACAATATCCCCAACTCTCGATTCATTGTGTTCATCATGTGCATGAAGTTTGTTCGAACGTTTAATGTATTTCTTGTACAGGGGATGTTTGACTTTCCGTTCAACCAAAACAACAAGACTCTTATGACCCGACTTGCTCACAACATTGCCGCGGATTTGACGTTTGGAATAACTGGCTACCTCTGCAATTTCATCACTTGATGAAGATTCTTGCTTATTCGATTTCGATTCCGTTGGTTCGGATATAGGTTCGGAACTTGCCGCTTCGGCTTCTTTCGGCCCTGCATGAGACTCAGTCTCCAATTCAGCAATATCTTGCTCTGTTTCAGACTCAGTCTCTGTATTTTTAATGACCTGTTCTGATTCTTCCTTGCTCTGTGAAAGACCCGTTTCTTCTGCTGAAACCGAATCAATTTTGGTATTTTTTGAGAAAATCTTTTCGATCTGCAAACTCAAAGCGGTAGCCTCATCAGCAGTAAACTTGTACTGACCAGATGATGTTTCTATCCCTGCTGCTTCCTGTATGGTACGCACTTCCTTGCGGATTAAACGTGAGGCAGTATCGGGAGTTCGATCTGGCAATAACACATCGCATAAGTCGCGAATCTTATATTGCTTTTCTGCATCTACATATCCAAAACGTTCACGAGCTTGTTGGAGAGTCGCTTCGTCAAACTTTGTAGTAATTGTCTTTGATTCTTCGCTCATTTGATTTCTAACTCTACTGTCCCGCTTTTTCGTTCAAAACTGTCTTGATTCGAGCAATGTCTTTTCTCACTTGTGAAAATTCCGCTATATTCGCGAGTTGATCAGTACTTAACTGAAAGCGCAACTGGAATTGCTTTTTTCGAAGATCAATCAAGTCGGACTGAAGATCCTCAACACTCTTAATTCTGAGCTCCGATGCTTTCATTAGCCTACCTGCCTTTTTGCGAAATTTGTTTGTACTGGCAATTTTGCGCTGGCACGTCGAAAGGCTTCTCGAGCCAGATTTTCATTAACACCCTCAATTTCGTATAACATGGTGCCGGGTTGTACCAATGCCACCCAGAATTCAGGATTACCTTTTCCTTTACCCATTCGCACTTCCAGTGGCTTTTTTGAAATAGGCTTATCTGGAAAAATACGAATCCAGAGTCGACCACCTCGTTTGACATGGCGTGTAATTGCTCTTCGTCCCGCTTCGATTTGTCGTGCAGTCAACCTTCCTCGAGTATTCGATTGCAATCCAAATTCTCCGAAACTGACTCGATTACCACGCGTCGCCAAGCCACGGTTCCGGCCCTTGTGCTGTTTTCTGAATTTGGTTCTCTTCGGTTGAAGCATGATCTTAGGTTCCTGACGCTGTTGTGGTTTCGGTTACTTCGGGCTTGACGGGCTCTTCCTCAAAAATATCACCTTTAAAAATCCATACTTTTACACCAAGAATACCGTATGTAGTCAACGCTTCATGAAAGCCATAGTCAATATCGGCCCGCAATGTATGCAATGGAACCCGACCTTCTCGATACCATTCACTCCTTGCGATTTCTGCTCCATTCAATCTGCCTGAAATCATGACCTTGACACCTTCAGCACCTAATCGCATGGCGTTTTGTACCGCTCGTTTCATGGCACGTCGAAATAGAATTCGTTTTTCCAGTTGCTGGCAGATACTTTCTGCCACGAGCTTCGCATCCAATTCTGGTTTACGTATTTCTTCAACCGCAACTTGGACAGGGCTACCATTGATCTCGCTCAGTTGATGTCTTAGCCGTTCAATATCTTCTCCCTTTTTGCCGATAACAATCCCAGGACGTGCTGTATAAATCGTAACATTCAGATTCTGGGCAGGCCTTTCGATAGTAATTCGGCTTACTGCAGCATTGACCAACTTTCGGTGCAGAAAATCCCGAATCTTGAGATCGCTAGCAAGGGTTGTCGAATAGTTGCGGTTATTTGCAAACCATTTGACATTCCAATCCTTAACAATCCCTAGACGAAATCCGATAGGTTGTACTTTCTGGCCCATATTCTTGTCCAATAATTCAGTTAAAAGCGTTGTTTGCGATGTGGATTTGGTTCGTTGCTGACCGAGACCTTAATATGACAGTTTCGTTTAAAGATGCGAGTTCCTCGCCCCTTGGCCCGAGCACGAAATCGCTTAAGCGTTGGTGCTTCGTCTACCATGATCTGACTGACCCAGAGTTCGTCAATATCCAAACTGTTATTATGATCGGCATTCGCGATTGCTGACTCCAAAGTCTTGAGAACGGGCACCGCTGCTTTCCTTTTACTAAACTTCAATAAATCAATAGCTGACTCAACTGGGAGATTTCTTATCTGGTTGGCCAGTAAACGGGCTTTCTGCGGTGAGAGCCTAACATATTTGGCAATGGAACTGACTTGCATTGTTTTCTTACCCTTCAAACAGTTGCATGAACCCTTATTGATATCATTTACTTGGTTTTCTTGTTCGCAATATGACCACGATAAGTACGTGTTGGTGCAAACTCACCCAATTTGTGCCCAACCATATTCTCGGTTATCAAAATCGGCACATGCTGACGACCATTGTGAACGGCAATGGTCAATCCCACAAATTCTGGCATGATCATAGATCGCCTTGACCAAGTCTTGATTGGACGGCGAGAATTTTCCGCACGGGCCTGCTCGATATGTGACCAGAGATGATGATCAACAAATGGTCCCTTTTTAATGGATCGTGGCATATTTATTTTTTTCGTCTACGAATAATCATGGAATTGGATGCTTTTTTCGAGCGTGTGCGATATCCCTTGGTTGGAACACCCCATGGTGATACCGGATGACGCCCCCCAGAGGTACGACCTTCACCACCGCCATGTGGATGATCAACCGGATTCATGGCCACTCCTCGAACGGTAGGTCGAACACCTCGCCATCGCTTGGCGCCCGCCTTACCTAATTTTTGCAAACTGTTCTCGGCATTGCCAACCTGACCGATGGTCGCTCGGCAGTCCAGATGTGTTCTTCGAACCTCACCGGAACGCAAACGCAATTGCGCATAAGCACCCTCTTTTCCAAGCAACTGGGCGTAGGAACCAGCTGAACGAGCAATTTGAGCGCCTTTACCCGGCTTCAGTTCAACACAGTGGATCAAAGTTCCGTCCGGAATATTGCGGATTGGCATGGCATTACCGACTTTGTATCCACTACCGGGCCCAGACATCACAGTATCTCCAAGTTTGAGACCACGTGGAGCAATAATATATCGATACTCTCCATCTTTATAAGACAGTAATGCAATGTGAGCACTCCGATTTGGATCGTATTCTAGCCGTTTGACCACTGCCGGTACGCCGTCCTTGTTACGCTTGAAATCAATCAAACGATATTTCCTTTTGTGTCCACCACCCCGATGGCGAACGGTAATTTGACCACTATTATTGCGTCCACTAATCGCTCTCTTGTGTTGTACAAGTGCACGATGTGGACTCCCTTTGTGCAGGTTCGGGTTTACTACCTTGACCATACCACGGCGACCTGGGCTCGTTGGATTCTGCTTTACAAGTGCCATTATTCCTTACCTTGAAGTTGATAATGAATCCATTCAGATATCCATGTTGTGGAAATCAAAATCTTGTCCTGGTTCCAGACAGACATAAGCCTTTTTCCAGTCGTTTTGCTTGCCTTTAACGCGGCCAAATGTCTTGGCCTTGCCGCGAACATTGGCAACCTGAACCCGTTTTACCTTTAACTTAAATAAAGTTTCTACAGCCTTTCGAATCTCTTTCTTGTTCGCATTGGGCAAGACTTTCAAAACCATCTGGCTCTTATCCCCCACACCCGTTGATTTCTCGGAAATCACCGGCTCCACAATTATTTGGTACAGTCGTTCCTGATTCATGGTCATTGAGCAATTATTGCAATACTTTATCGATCGCCTTTATCGCCTCAGCGGTCATCATTACTTTGTCATGAGAAATTAGGCTTACCGGATTCAGATTTTGAGAAGTACTCACTGATACATCGGGCAAGTTACGCGATGACAACTCAAGATTGCGATCCGACTCAGAAAGCACAATTAAGCATTTCATAGCATCGATCGGTTTCAATATTTCAGTCAAAGCCTTGGTTTTTGGCTCGGACATGGCTAATTTCTGAACCACAATCAATCGATTTTGACGATTCAACTCGGAAAGAATTGAGCGAATAGCAGCCCGGTACATTTTTCGATTGACTTTTTGTGAAAAATCACGCGTTGAAGCCGGAAATGCTCGACCACCACCACGAAACAAGGGGCTTCGGACGGTACCAGCGCGGGCTCGACCAGTACCTTTTTGTCTCCAGGGTTTTGAGCCGCCACCTCGAACCGCAGAACGGTTTTTCTGAGCACGAGTTCCTTGACGTCCGCCTGCCTGATATGCGACGACGACCTGATGTACCAAGACCTCATTAAACTCAATACCAAATGCAGAGTCCGAAACCGAGATCGTTTCTGGACCGGTTTCGGCATCTGTGTTGACTGGGGTAATGGGTAGATCAATTGACATTCTTTTTCCCCTCAGGCTTCTTTGAGTTCTTAAGTTCTTCAGCTGAAGTAGCTGATGATTTTAATGTCTCCACTGATTCAGAATCGCTATCTTCGTCAGATGAAGAAGTTTCTATCTCGGATGATTCTATAGATTCAACTGAATTTGACTTACCTGCTGTGGATTCTTCTTCTATTTTGGTTACTTCTACTATGTCTGATGCTTCTGTGGCATCAATTTGTTCGGGTATACTTTGGGTATCCGCCTTCTCATTGATTGTTTGTTCTTCATAATCTGTGATTTCAGTTGACATCGCTTCAACGGACTCAGAAGGTTCGTACTCGTTTTGAGCATAATCTGAACTCATCCAATCAGATGGCTCAGTTACATTAGCCAATAAATCTGTTTTTTCTTTGCTCTTGACAGCTGGTCTTACTATTACATCAGTACCTTTCGATCCTGGAATAGATCCAGATATCAATATGATATTACGATCAAAATCAACCTTAACAATATCCAAATTTTGTTGTACAACGTTTTGATCGCCCTGATGACCCGCCATCTTCTTGCCTTTAAATACTCGACCCGGATCTTGTGCGTTACCGATCGAACCAGCTAGTCGATGCGCTTTTGAATTTCCATGTGAAGCACGTCCCCCGCCAAATCCGTAGCGTTTCATAACACCACTGAAACCTTTTCCAATCGAGCGACCGCTAACGTCTACTTTCATTCCTTCTTTTAATAAGTCGACGGTCAGCACATAACCAGGAGAAACCTCAGGCTCTTGATCCAAACGAAATTCCCAGACACCACGGCCCGGTTCAACTTCGGCTTTGGCAAAATGTCCTTTCATCGGTTTGCTCACTCGATTTGGCCTGCGCTCTCCGGTAGTCACCTGAATCCCATCATAGCCGTCGATTTTTTTTGTTCGGACTTGAGTTATCCAATTTGGCAATATCTCGACAACAGTAACGGGTATCGAACTTCCTTCCGGTGTAAAGACCCGACTCATTCCAATTTTCCTGCCTACAAGACCCGCTGACATGATACGTCTCCTAACAACCGACTCAATTCAATTTAATTTCAACATCAACCCCAGCAGCGAGGTCGAGTTTCATCAATGCATCGACAGTCTTATCTGTCGGTTGTACGATTTCCAGAATCCTCTTGTGGGTTCGAATCTCGAATTGATCACGTGCTTTCTTGTCAACATGGGGAGATCGAAGCAAAGTATACTTCTCAATTTTGGTTGGCAATGGAATTGGTCCCAATACCATGGCACCAGTCCTACGGGCAGTCTCCACGATCTCAAACGCAGAGCGATCAATCGACTTATAATCGAAAGCCTTGAGACTAATTCGAATTTTCTGATTTTCAACCATAACGCTCTACCCTTGCCCTTCAAAAAATCAGAACTATTTTAGAATCTTCGTCACAACGCCAGCGCCGACGGTTCGGCCGCCTTCGCGAATCG
>JAPOUQ010000065.1 GCA_026708585.1 Gammaproteobacteria bacterium | reverse complement strand
GCTGGCCAATCGACAGTTCGGACCCTGGCAGTTATTCTGAAGGATATTGAGCAGGAGATATGCATCATTTTAATGCTTTGGGGAACGTACCTGATTGCCGATAAAACTTTATCGATTATCCGCCATCGCTATCTGTTTCAAGTAGATTTTCTGCATACGCATTCTGGGGGCGAGTCTCTGGATGTTCGACAGGACATCAATCAAGAGATGGAAGCTAGTTATCATGTCCTCAAACAACTCCCCGAGAAAATCCAGTCCACTCCCCTGATTCAAACCTTAAGTTCATCAATTCGGCGATTCATAATCACGCGTAGTGTTCACAATACTTCAGAGGCAATCATTACTGGCGTAGAGGCACTAGCTTATCAAATGGAATCCGAGAATGCGATGATTCGCTATTTGATCTGGGCGATCCCTTCCATTGGATTTATTGGGACAGTGAGGGGTATCGGTGAAGCATTAACCCATGCTGATGAGGCTCTTGCAGGAGACATTGCAAATATGGCATCTAGTCTTGGTGTTGCTTTCAATTCAACATTTGTAGCATTAATCATCAGTATTTTTCTGATGTTTTTTTTGCATCAATTACAACGTATTCAGGATAGCCAAATCACTGAAATTCGATCCTATTGCGAACAGTTCCTGTTGAATCGCATAGGTAAGGCAGATGCCAAAGAGTAGACCAGTAACTTCTCCTTTTGGACTGGCATTTTTGGATGTAATGGCATGTGGATTGGGCGCGGTCACGCTCATATTTATGTTGGTCAAGTACAACACCAATGTTTCCGAGGCAGAGACTGATCACGGCAATCTAGACAGTGAAATTGCCGAAATGCGCGCCGAACAAGAAGCATCAGAACAACAGCTGGCCGAGTTAGTTGCTGAATATCGTTCCTTGACTAAGCAGACAGAAGACCAACAAATTCGAATGGCTTCAAGGGTGGATCAAGAAGAAGGTAAGGAAAAGAAACTCCAACAGTTACGGTTGGAAGTTCAGGCACTTGAGAAGGCTGCAGAAGAACTTAAGCAGGCGAAAAGCGAAGAACCTGCTCCGATCATTGAATCACCCGGTCCAACACAACACCATCTACTCGGAATTCGGGTCGAGGGGAAACGCATATTAATTCTGATTGATAGCAGTTCTTCCATGACCAATTCCCGGATTGTCGATATCGTGACAACCCAGGTATCCGATGATGCGACCAAACAGAAAGCTCCCAAATGGCAAAGAACCCTCAGAGCAGTCAACTGGATCATTGAGCGTGTTCCTGAAGGGAGCCAGTATATGATCGTTTTTTATGCCAAGAGAGCAGATTTCCTGATTGGTAATCGATGGATCAAATCAAACGATAGTAAACAAACCCAAAGAGCCATGAAGGCTCTATCTGATCTAGTTCCAAATGGCTCTACGAATTTACACAGTGCAATTGAATTTATTATTCGCCAAAGTATTAATCCCTCAAATATTTACCTGATCACTGATGGATTACCCACATTAGGCCCAATTCCCAAGCTAACCACACTTGCCAGTTTGGGTTGTAATCCGACTGAATTTTCCAAGAGTACGATTTCAGGAGCCTGTAGATTGGCGTTGTTTGTTGGTGCACGTGAATTGTATAACACTAATATCAAGGCATCACTAAATACCATTCTGATGCCTTTGGAAGGAGACCCACATGCGATTTACTCATATTGGACATTGGCTTCTAACAATGGTGGAACTGTGACAAGTCCGGGGGTTGGGTGGCCATGAGCGAATTAAGAGAAAAGAGATCAAATTTCGCAAGTACATCATTTCTCGACATCATTGCCTGCGGTTTTGGCGCGGTTGTGTTACTCGTTTTACTTGCTAAGGACAGTCCAGACCATTCAGTGTACGATGCACAAGCAGCAACAGCCCAACTTGACGAGCTGGTTGCTGAGATGACCAAGCGTGATGATGCATTAAGTCGAATTCGTGAAATCCAGGAAGAAATTGCAAATGAAAAAACACGGATTGCTTTGGGTACAGAGATTATCGATCTGACCGAACAGAATCTGGATGATATTGATCATAGGATCAGCGAGTATGAACAGCAAGTTGCCGCTCTCAAACAGAGCATGAATCAGGTGAGTAATGAGGAGAAAACTCCTGCTCCATCACCCAAGATCGAAAATGTTGGAGGAATTCCGGTTGATCGCAAGTATGTTATTTTCGTGATTGATACTTCGGGGAGTATGCAAGCGATATGGCAACGAGTGATGGTGCAGGTGAAAAGTCTTTTGGAAATTCATCCAAAGGTGGAAGGTTTTCAGATCATAAACGATAACGGAAGTCATCTGATCTCCGCTTATGCACGAAGATGGATTCCGGATACCCCAGCGCGACGTGCTTCGGCTTTACGCTCAATGAACAGTTGGACAGCGATGTCCGATAGTGATCCGGTACCGGGAATTAAAGCTGCACTCAAGATTTATTCCGCTTATCGGAAAGACTTATCTATTTATGTGATGGGTGATGAGTATTCAGGGGGTTCTTATGATGTGGTAATTGACGAGATATCCAAGCTAAACAAAGGCTCAAAGGATCAAAAAAATCTAGCCCGGATACATGGCATCGGATTTTTTAATCCACTAACACCGGTCAATGGTCGCTATTCTATTTTGATGCGGGAGGTTGCACGTCAAAACGGGGGAGCTTTTATTGCGGTTGCAGGATAGATGAATACCCACTATGGATTCGATTGGATAGCCGTAGAGAATCCCAAATATCATCCGGCAACGACTTTTCCTGCCTGATAAATCCATCCTGGCATCTCGCGCTCAAGTTCCCAAGTTATTTTCATGGGTTTATCCGATTCATGGCTCACATAATGAGCTTTACCGAGGCAGTGATAAGGTAAAGGTAGTCTTCTTTCGTCTTGTTTGCGTTCTCGAACAAACAAGATCACATTGGTTTTATCAGTGCTCTGGCGGATGTAACGTTTACCAACCGGTGTATCAGCCGATGAGTGGTTTTGTGATTCAACGATAAACCGTTTTGGTGAAATAGGGTAATCATGGTAGAGAGTGGTTGGAGAGTAATCCTTGTCTGACTTCTCCAAGGTAATGAAAAACATATCTGTTTTTGTCGTTTTATCCCAAAGAACACCAGCCTGCCATTGAAGTAAAGATTTGTTTTTATCCATGCGCCCATAAGATGCAATGATTTCTCCGCTCGAGTAATCAGCATGACTTGCAATTGGGATGTTGCCATTTTGATCAATCGGATCAGCAACTGATCGAATACGATCTTCAAGTATATCCAGCAATGCGAGAATTTCGCTCTTTAGCCTCTCTGATTTTCGAATTTTATTAATAATCTGATCCGTTTCCAAAGTAGATTGTCGTTGACCTGTTCGAAAAATAGAAAACAGCATCAGAGCAAGACGTTGTTTGCGATAATCGAGTTTTAAAATTTGCATAGGTTGTTTTGATTGTAGTATTTCTCGCCATGTTGTAATCCTCTCCATATCGTTCACATGAATCATTTGGCCGATTTTGTTTGCTAGAGGCTTATCTTCACTGTGTATAGAAAAGCCTGCACGTTGGCAAAGATCAAAGAAACTAGAATTTTTACGTGAATAAATATCTTCAATTTCCATCCCTGTCTCCGCTATGAAGTGAGATAAAGATGTATCCGGACCGAGAGTTTGCAGATCTTGGACAAGTAGATTGCGATTGTTGTTGATGGCTTGCTTGATATTTTTCAGTACCTTTTCCTTGGCTAGGCGATCCAATTGGATTGCACAGCCTGGAGGAAGCAACGGGAAGTCTGATTCGATAGCTCGTTTGATATGATGTCGAGTGTTACTCCCTCCCAATAACGCTCGATAGCGTACATCGTAGCGGTATTTCTCATGCGCATGACCAACAAAGTCAAGCACTGTCAGTACCCGCTTACCCTTAGACCATCGCAAACCTCGACCCAGTTGCTGCAGAAAAATCGTCGCACTTTCGGTCGGTCGTAACATCAACAGCGTGTCGATTTCAGGAAGGTCAAACCCTTCGTTAAACAAGTCAACAGCAAAGAGAATTTGTAGTTTTCCATTGCGAAATTTATTCAGTGTTTTGCTTCGTTTCTTGGATGGGCTAGTTCCATCAAGTGCTGCAGATCGCAAGCCAAACTGATTGAATTTGTCAGCCATGAAATGAGCGTGTTCAACACTTGCACAAAAACCGAGGGCAGTCATCTTGTCTGGGTTTGTTATATATCTTCTTATTGCATCTCGAATACGGACCGCTCGAACATCGTCGCCGGTAAATACTCTACTGAGTTCATTAACGGCATATCCGCCTTTGGTAAACGTTACTTGAGAAAGATCAGTTTGATCATTGATGCCAAAATAATGGAATGGGCAAAGCAGGCCCTGGTCCAGAGCGTCCCACAACCTGATTTCTGTGGCAATTCGATTATCAAACCATTCCAGAATTGATTTACCATCGGCACGTTCGGGCGTAGCAGTTAGCCCAAGCAGAAATTTGGGCTGCAAATGTGATAATAGCTTTTCATAAGTTGTTGCCGCTGCGTGATGAAATTCATCCACAATGAGCACATCAAATTCATCGGGTTTGATTGTGTAAATGCGATTTGTGAGCGACTGAATAGAGGCAAAAACATGTTGTCCGACACTTGGTTGTTCGCCACCAACCAACAACTCTCCGAAATCTAGTTTGTTTAACACGATTTGAAATACATGTTGGCTCTGTTCGAGTATTTCTCTGCGATGTGCAACAAAAAGAAGGGTCAAACCCTTATTTGAATTTTCTGTCAATCTCTTAAAATCGAATCCTGCAATAAACGTTTTGCCAACTCCAGTTGCAGCGACAATAAGATTTCGATTATGTCCACGATCGCGCTCTGATTGAAGAGCTTCCAAAGCGATAGATTGATGTGGTTTTGGGCTGATATCTAGACTTGTCAAAAATTTCAGTTGATTTCTAGCTCTTGAGCCATCTCCTTGTTTTGATAATGCTTGGTCTAGTTTCTTTCGATCACGTTCAGGAGAGTATTCTTCGAATTCAGGCTCTTGCCAGTATTGCTCGAATGTTTGTTTGAAATGGCCGATTACGTCAGGGTTATCGATAGCACTCACCTTTACATTCCATTCAAGTCCTTCAATTTGAGCAGTATGGGTGAGATTTGAAGATCCAATATAAGCAGTGTGCAAACCACTGTCTCGACTGAACAGCCAAGCTTTTGCATGTAGCCGAGTACGACTCACATCGTAAGAGACCTTCACTTCTGCACCGATCTCAATCAGTTCATCCAAAGCGCGTCGCTCGGTTGAACCAGTATAGACGCTGGTAATTACACGCAATCGAGCTCCTCCCTGCAC
Source organism: Gammaproteobacteria bacterium (assembly GCA_026708585.1). Classification (GTDB taxonomy): domain Bacteria; phylum Pseudomonadota; class Gammaproteobacteria; order Arenicellales; family Poriferihabitantaceae; genus Poriferihabitans. The sequence goes on along the minus strand of JAPOUQ010000065.1, from coordinate 7,178 downwards.
ACGCTTCTCAAGTTCGTCACGAAAGAGCCGCAAACCAGAGTGTCGAACAAACGCACATAACAGATTGATCTGATCTGCACTGGGAATTTCACTGCGAAGTTCATGTGCAATTTGAGGTTCGCGTGTTCCATTAACTAGCAAGCTTGTGCGACGCATGGACAAAGTTGGCCGTGTAGTCGCCTGGTTATTCACGAATCCGGAGCCTTGTAAAACCTGAAATAATAAATTTTTCGGGTCTGTAATAATTTCGTTCTCTTCTACACGGTTATGACTGATTAGTACCTTGAAGAGTTGATTGATCAGGTTGACCTGATTTGTAATTCGTTCGTTGTCGTCTTGACCCGGGATAGTATCGAGAGAATCTCGAAGTGAATCGTACAAATGTCGAGCCAATAGTTCAGGGAGAAGAGCAGGATCCGTTTTTTCATAACGAATTTCCCAACCTTGGTCTTCGAGGTTTTTGATCTGCTCCTGAAGAGCAACTGTGAGTAAGTTTTCGTAAAGTCCAGGTTTCAGTGCACGCGACATGTCCGTTTCATCTACTTATTTTCCGTTCTCATCCGTATCCAAACGAAAAACATGGATGCGTAATTCAATAGACAATTGGATTCAGGCTATCAATACAACAAGAAGTCAATTGCTAAAAATCAAGATGGTTTAACAGTTTGCTGAGTATTCCAAGCCTCTGGTAATTCAATTCCATCACCGAACAGATAGGCCTCCATTTGTTCAATCAAGTACTTTTTGTGCTCTCGGTCCCGAGGATTTAGTTTGTATTCGTTGATTAAAATAGTCTGCTGTCCAAGCCAGTCTTGCCATGCTTTCTTAGAGATTTCTTCAAATATGCGCTGTCCCAACTCACCTGGCCAAGTTGGTTGTTCCAATCCTTCAGCCTCTTTGCCAAGCTTTTTGCAGTTTACTATTCGAGTCATAATTACACTTATCATTGATCATTCTTGGGTATATTATGGCATGATTCAGTGTCTCAGATATTGAATTAATCGGAGTGAGTCTCGATTCGTATTGAACCACATCAGCTCATTCATTTCATCGCCATCAACCTGTACCAAAATCAGATTTGAACATGAAAAATGGATAAATTGATCGCAACTGGTGGTAGACCTCTCAGGGGTGAGATTCGTATTTCAGGCGCGAAGAATGCTGCTCTACCTCTTATGATTTCTTCCTTGTTAACAAGAGAATCAACGGTCATTAGCAATGTTCCGCATCTGAACGACATTACCACCACTATGGAACTTTTGGGTCAAATGGGTGTCGAATTACAGGTCGATGAAAAAATGTCCATAGAAGTCAATGCCTCAACCTTGAATAGTGCAGTTGCTCCCTATGGATTAGTGAAAACCATGAGAGCATCCATTTTGGTATTGGGACCCTTACTTGCGCGATATGGGCAAGCAGAAGTATCTCTACCCGGAGGCTGTGCAATCGGCTCTCGTCCGGTGAATTTACATCTCAAAGGGTTAGAGGCCATGGGTACGGATATCATTTTTGAAGGAGGTTACATCAAAGCGAAAGCCAAACGACTGAAAGGGACTAGGATTTTTATGGATATGATTTCTGTAACCGGTACTGAAAATCTCATGATGGCTGCAACTCTCGCGAAGGGCACTACTGTAATTGAGAATGCTGCCAAGGAACCTGAGATCATGGATCTTGCTAGTGCATTAAATGACATGGGGGCAAGAATCGAGGGGGCAGGTACTGATCAAATTGTAATCGATGGTGTTGAAGAATTAGGCGGTACTCACCATCGGGTAATTCCCGATCGCATAGAAGCTGGAACCTTTTTATTGGCTGCATTGGTGTCTGGAGGAAAGATCAAGATAAGAGATGTACAACCACAGTATATGGAGTCGGTATTGGGCAAATTGGTTGAGGCAGGAGCCATGATCGAGATTGGAGAGGACTGGGTCACTCTAGAATCACCAGAGGAGCCGATTCAACCAGTCAGCATCAGAACCTCTCCTTATCCCGGTTTTCCCACTGATATGCAGGCGCAGTTTGTTTTACTGAACTCTGTTGCAGATGGAATTTCGACTGTAGTCGAGACGGTTTTTGAAAATCGTTTTATGCATATACATGAGTTAAGACGAATGGGTGCAAATATCGAGCTTGATGGAAATACCGCGATAATTCAGGGGGTGAGTCAATTGAATGGTGCACCGGTCATGGCAACGGATTTAAGGGCTTCAGCGTGTTTAGTTTTAGCGGGTTTGATTGCAGATGGTGAGACCACGATCGACCGGATTTATCATATTGATCGGGGTTACGAGTGTATCGACGAAAAACTGGCGCAAATTGGTGCTTCCATCAAAAGAGTTCCCGGCGGTAGATTTGTGAATGGCCTAGATCAGAACGTTTGATACATTGTTTATGTGTTAACGCTTAGTGCAAATTCTTGTGAACAGTATCCCAAATCTTTCCACCGAAAAGTGCTTCACAGATGAATTTAGCCAATAATTGATAACCAAGCACATCGAATTGCAGAGACAGAAACGTTGGATTTATGCAGTGAGCTGATCCAATTTTAGTAAAGTAAAGATTACTAGTTAACCAGCGAAAAGATGAAAATCGACGTAACACAACTAGGTGTAATTGGTAAGGCCGAATTCACACTTGCTGATTTAACTATTATTTGTGGTGAAAATAATACTGGAAAAACATATGCAACATATGCATTGTATGGTTTTTTGGATTCTTGGCAAAAATATTTATCAATGAGGATATCTGATCAAGAGATTGCTGTCCTGTTAAATGCAGGAATTACAAAAATAGATATATAGAATTGAAATGGAGAAAAGACAAATGGAACAAGATTGTTAACCAACTAAGAAGAGCACATTGCCTAGTCCGATATTGTCAGAATATTGGCAAGGAATTTTGGAGTAAGGCAGATTTTCTTGGTGGTTATGGTCATCGCTACATCAGTATTGGGCAGATCAGTATCGCAAAAAGACCGACTCGAATCACGAAAGCTTTTAAATCGAATGATTCTCCTGAGAAAGCGATAAAGATTAACAGGACGCGCGTTATTCAGTTTGACCAAATTGCTGAATAGACCAAAGCATATTATCAGTCTTCCTTTCTGGAAATGAGTGACTGAGAAAAGAACCCCATTGCCCTTTATTTTATTTCCTCAGCATCGTGTTCATTTACATCTGATGAGAGTTATGGGTATATTGTTATAATTCCTGCTCTCAAATCTGACAGAACTACAATCAAACACAAAATTGAAAATTTCTCATTGTACAAAATAGCTCCCATCACTTGCTAAACATTCGTTATGCTCAGACATTTTCTGTAATGTTCTGATAGGTACGAAAATAGTCAATGTTAGCTATCCTTTGTATGAGCTATGCTCATAACGGTATAGCGAGTATGAAGATGTAAAAAATCGGGTTTTATTACAATTCTCAGGCATATACGTGCCAAAATCTTTTCATTCGGCATATTCATATATTTCAGTCAAGTTGCTATAGCATATAATATCAACAGTTTAATGGACAATTATCGGTTTTCTGGCAAACACGAATTAATCTTGAAAAATGTTAACGTATTTCAATTATCACCAAGGCGACTTCTACGCAAGTCTGGATGAACTTCTCAAGAGAGGGAAACAGAAAGATCATAATGTAGACGAAGTCGTAGGGTCCATTATTTCCAAAGTTCGATCTGAAGGTGACCGAGCCTTGCTTAACTTCACACGAAAATTTGACAATCGGAAAATGGAGATTGAGGATCTGCAATTATCTGATCGTCAAATTGAGAGTATTGCTCATCAAATCGACCCCGAATTGAAACAGGCACTCAAAGTTGCTGCCGAAAGAATAAGATGGTTTCATGAGAAGGAGCAACTGGCATCTTGGGAATGTATGGATGAAGATGACTCGCTGCTAGGACAATCGATCTCAGCTGTTGATCGAGTCGGTGTATATGTGCCCGGTGGAACTGCTGCTTATCCGTCTTCGGTTCTTATGACCGTAATTCCTGCAAAAGTCGCGGGAGTTTCTGAAATAGTTATGGTTGTGCCTATGCCGAAAGGTGAAGTTAATCCTGTAGTCATAGCCGCAGCCCAGATTGCTGGTGTGGACCGCATCTTTACTGTTGGAGGGGCCCAAGCAATCGCAGCACTGACTTATGGAACAAAGAGTATTCCTGCAGTTGATAAGATTGTAGGTCCGGGAAATGCGTATGTGGCCGCCGCGAAGAAACAGGTTTTTGGAAAGGTAGGGATTGATATGATAGCAGGTCCCTCTGAAGTTCTTGTCATCGCAGATTCCTCAGCAGACCCCGAGTGGGTGGTCATGGATATGTTTGCCCAAGCCGAACATGATGAGATGGCTCAATCCATTGCTATTGTGACCGACCCGAAACTTGTTGAAGCAATTTCTTTCGCTATTGATCAGTTACTCCCTAGCATGGAACGCCAAAAAATTATTGCGGCATCCTTGACCCAGAATGGAGCTTTGATTCAAGTCGAAGACCTTACTCAGGCAATCGAAGTTGCCAATCACATTGCGCCCGAACATTTAGAATTGATGGTCTCGAATTCAGAGGATGTAGTACCAAAAATACGTCATGCGGGTGCTATTTTCGTTGGAAAAAACAGTGCCGAGGTCTTGGGTGATTATTGTGCTGGACCAAATCATGTCTTGCCGACATCTGGAACTGCTAGATTCAGTTCCCCGCTAGGAGTTTATGATTTCCAGAAGCGAAGTAGCATTATCAATCTTTCACCGGATGGATCCAGAAAGCTTTCACGAATTGCGGCAACTCTTGCTCGCAGTGAAGGCTTGACTGCCCATGGGCGCTCTGCTGAATATCGAATGAAAGTTGAAACAACCCCCACTTCATCCATAAATGACCTTTCAAAACAGTGTATACAGCGCTGGGTTCCGGATCAGATTCGATCAATGTCTGAATACAGGGTGTCGGATTCAGTGGGAATGGTGAAGCTAGATGCCATGGAGAATCCATATTCACTCCCAAAATCATTGATTAATGAATGGATAGGGGCACTTAATCAGGTCTCCATCAACCGATATCCAGATGCCGAATGCCGAGTGCTCAAAGAACGTTTATCCAAATATATTGGCCTACCCGAAACATGCTCATTGGTGTTAGGGAACGGATCGGATGAATTGATCCAGATGCTGGTTATGATGCTAGGTGGCAGAGGCCGGACGATCATTGCGCCATCGCCTTCATTTTCAATGTACCGGCAAATTTGCTGGCACACCTCTACCCGTTTTATCGGGGTGCCATTAGGGAAAGACTTTTCTTTGGATGGTGAGGCAATGATTCGCGCGATCCGGCATTACAATCCAGCTTGTATCTTTATCGCATACCCTAATAATCCAACAGGCAACTTATTTGATAAAAATTTAATTCAGGAGATTCTGGATGTTGCAAATGGACTGGTAGTTATTGATGAGGCCTATCATGCTTTCAGTGAGAGTTCCTATTTGAACGAGGTTGTCAGTCGTCCAAATCTAATTGTCATGCGTACCCTCAGTAAGGCTGGTTTAGCGGGCCTCAGACTGGGCATGGCTATAGCGAATAAAGAGTGGGGTAAGGAAATCAGCAAAGTTCGATTTCCATACAACATCAATTCACTAACACAATTGAGTGCATCAGTGATTTTGGATAATGCGGATCTATTGAAGGAACAGACCGACTCGATCATCCAAGAAAGAAAGAAACAGTTCTTGGCACTTCAGGCTATTGATGGAGTGACGGTCTTTCCGAGTGCGACTAATTTCCACCTATTTCGAGTCTTGGATGCTGAGCGAATTTATCGTGAACTTTTGAATCATGGTATTTTGATCAAGAATCTGCATGGTACCGATGATCAGTTAGAGCAGTGTTTGCGAGTAACAGTCGGTAGGCCTGAGGAAAATGAGCAATTTCTGACTATACTGAAAAAATTACTCACTTCTTGAACTACAACCACTCACGTTTTCTTGTTTTAGGATAGTCCTACTATGAGTGCTGAAGTACCATACTGCCTACCGTTCCACTGACAAATGAGAACGTCCAAAAGGTTATGAGAGTAGTTAAAACCATTAGTTTGCTGATGAGATTCGATCATCTAACTGAAAAAAGCAAGCACTGGATGTATTGCTACCATTACCAAATACCCTTATTCGGAATTTGGACGACTGGTTTAGGGTAGAACTAAGCTACACCAGTAACGCAATTGAAGGAAATACGCTCAATCGCAAGCAAGCGGCATTAGTCCTTGAAAAGGGGATTACGATAGGTGGTAAATTACCCATAGAACATCTAGCAGCATCCAACCACGCTCAGGCACTTGACTGGATTAAAGAGCGGGTCAATCACAATCCTAATTATCCAATTCAAAATGACATTTTGGATATTCATGCGATTGTTATAAAAGGAATTGACGATATCCATGCTGGGCATTATCGCTCAGTACCCATCCAAATTTTCAGTCCAACTGTAGTGTTGCCGAATCCCATGAAGGTTGTCGATGGCAACGGTCGTTGCGCAAGACTCCTGATGAATATGATGCTGCTGATGTCAGGATATCCTCCCGCCATCATTCGCAAACGAGATCGCTTAACCTATATCCAATCTTTGGAAAAAGCTCAACTTGGAAACTTGAAATACGATTATTTTACGATTATTGCCAAAGCAGTAGATCGATCTCTAAATATCTATCTGTCAGCCGCAACCGGAGAAAACCCAACACCCGACAAAGAATATCGATTACTCAAAATTGGTGTGCTTACAAAACAGGGACTGCTGAATGTCTCTGAAATCACAGATTCAGGCTACCAATTGTATTCTTCGGAAATGGTTGAACGAATAGGGCAAATTTAGGCACTCAAAAAACAACGTTTCACCCTCCATGAAATTTTGGAGAATATTTGCTCATCAGAACAAAAAAAATATGTAAATTGATAGTGAAAATAGGTTCAAAGTCATTAAGTATGCTGACAATAAATACATTTACATTCAAGTAGTTGTCCGTGAAAAAGATTTCATTAAACTATTCCTTAGCTTATAACTTGAAAATTTATGGCTCCTAATTCCGTAAAGTTTTCGAGTCTCACGAACCACTATTTTTGTTTTCCCAGCAACAAAATCTCCTATCTGACGTACGCTCACTTTTTGAGTTGCTTTCGCCGCCA
>JAPOUQ010000109.1 GCA_026708585.1 Gammaproteobacteria bacterium | reverse complement strand
TCCACCGAAAATCGGTGGATGAATGCACTTGTAGTGCCACTCGATTTTTTTAATTGCAAATTATCAATAGGTTGGAACACTACATGTTAAACTTCGGTTAATACGTCAGATTTCAAAATCCTGCAGCAAACCCAACACTCACCCGGTCTACCCTTTATCGCTCACCACCAATCTAGGATTGATATCAAACGAGTCAAATCAATTTTGAATAAAGGATTAACCAATCTTCCACAGGAATGTTCCACAATATTACCAATACGAAAATTTTCATATGTAGATGCTACTGAATACAGTCGGATCTTGGAACTGGAACAAGCCGCAATCGAATTTGGATATCCTGAATTAGCATAACCTCCAGAATTTGATTGATGGAATTTCAATTCAATCCTTGGCTGACTCTGATTGCGATTGCTTAATTGTATTTTGACGCTGATCATGTTCCCAACTTTTTATCAGGCCTACCGGAGCATCTGAGGGATCAAGCATCCCTCGATTCTTGATCAAATCGGCTGCTCGCTCAGCCACCATAATTGTCGGTGCATTTAGGTTACCATTGGGAATCACAGGAAATATCGATGAGTCAATGACCCGAAGTCCATCAATACCATGAACCCGAGTTTCAGGGTCGACAACTGCTAAATTATCAGATCCCATTTTGCATGAACAGGAGGGGTGATAGGCACTTTCAGTATTCTTTCGAATCCATGCATCAATTTCATCATCGCTTTGAACATGGACTCCAGGTTGAATTTCTTCGCCCCGATATTCATCCATGGCTGGCTTTGACAGGATCTCTCGTGTCAATCTCACACACTGTCTGAAGACGTGACGATCATGTTCATGCTCAAGATAGTTAAACTGGATTGAAGGTTTATCGAGAGGATCGTTTGATTTAATCTGCACATGCCCCCGACTACATGGTTTATTGTGACCTACATGTACCTGAAAGCCATGTCCCTTGAATGCTGCACGACCATCATAACGCATTGCACCCGGTAAAAAATGATACTGTATATCGGGCCACTTAATTCCAGGATCAGAGCGAATGAATGCACAAGATTCGAAATGATTTGTAGCTCCAAGCCCTGTTTTAAATAATTTCCAACGCAACCCGATTTTGAATTTATTCCACCAATCCAATTTTGAATTTAACGTAATTGGAAGTTGACAACGAAACTGAAAATAGAATTCCAGATGATCCTGAAGGTTCTGTCCAACACCTGGTAAATCATGCAGGACTTCAATTCCGGCTCGTTGTAGAATTTGACCCGGTCCAATACCTGATAACTGAAGTAATTGTGGTGAGCCGATCGATCCTGCACAAAGAATCACTTCCTTTGTGGCTTGGACGAATCGATCCTCCGTTCCTAACCGATACTCGACACCTGAGGCGCGTTTACGGTGTAAACGAATCTTCTTCGTTAATGCACCGGTTATCACTTTGAGATTGGATCTCTGTCGAGCTGGTTTCAGATAAGCATTGGCAGCCGACCACCGAACCCCCTTGTTGACCGTCATATGCATCGGTCCAAACCCTTCCTGAAGATATCCGTTATAGTCTTCAGTCTCTCCATAACCCGCTTGAACACCAGCCAGAATGAATGCCTTGTACAGTGGATTAGCCATTTCATTACCGTTATTTACAGAAAGTGGCCCTCCTTGATTTCGATACTCATCCGATCCAAATTTCCAGTCATCAGCCTTCCGGAAATAGGGTAGGCAATGCCGATAATCCCAACCTTCTGCCCCTGCTTCAGCCCATTGATCAAAATCATGCGCATGACCTCGAACATAAACCATACCATTAATGGATGACGATCCCCCTAAGACTTTACCCCGGGGACAGTGCATACGCCGGTTGTCGAGGCCTGGTTCGGGCTCAGAATGAAATTGCCATGCAAAACGCTCTGTGTTCATCGGTATGGATAGTGCAGTAGGCATTTGAATGAATACACTACTATCCGACCCACCATACTCAAGCAACAAAACTCGGGTTCCGGGCTCCTCACTAAGTCGGCTGGCAACAACGCAACCCGCAGAGCCTGCACCGACTACAACATAGTCAAATTCTTCATCAACAAAACTTTGATTCACTGGATAAATTAAGGTGTTACAAGTGTTCTTTTACTGACTGATTGTTAGACTAGATTACGGTTTGTTCTAATCAAACAGTGCATGATCTATCGCATCGTGACAAATCATAGTTCATCAAAATCTCTTTCTGATATCGAGCCTGTAATGATTTTGGACCATCTCTTTGTTAATAAATACAATCTGCCATAAACCAGTTTATGCGAATCCTTGCTGTTTCACTGGAAGTGTTTGTGTTCTCAATACGCTAGGGATACACTCCTTGCATCCTCAAATTTTGCTAGCAAGAAAATTTGCAAACGCTCTGCTATTAACCCCGTTTATGATATTTTTCATATTCGTTCCTTTCATATTCAAGCCTCCCTCTTCGTACTTCTATCTCAGGGTCTTCAGCGTCCCAGCTATCGTTCTCATCTAAAAATGGAGAGTAATATTCATCATTTGATGGATCTGCATTCGGATTTTCCAACCCTTCCAGAAATTCACTGTATCCACAACCCCCACCAATATTTTCAGGCGGACATCGTCCAGTCGCTGAAAAAAGGTAAGGATATTTCCTGTCATCTCTCGCCCTCTCAATCTTTCCAATATGAATTCTATGTTCCCAATTATCACCATAATCATAGGTATAGAAGAAATGCCGATGTCCTTGCAAGAAATGAAGAACATCTAGAAAAGTCATATTCAAAGATTGTTCATCTTCTTCGGGCGACCAGTACACTCTCCTACCATAGCGTTTTGCATAAAACCCCCATAAATGACAGGACTTCCAACCCATAGCAGCCTGAATAAAAATGTGAAGATCCTCAAGATTGGTTTCGACAGGTACATCCATTCGCCTCATGATTTTTACCGGCACATTTAGAAGTGTAATGTTAAGTCGGATGATTTCTTTCTGTTTTTTGCCTTATTAAATGTAATTCCCAATGTCAATATTTGCTCTACAATTAGAACTGAAATATAGTACGAATCTTGATAAAAATTAGAAAAAATTTCTTACTATAATTAAGAAGTTCCATATGCCTAGTTCCTCAGATTTTATTTTGCTCGAAATCATATCTTTTTGAGATACACTCAAGACAAATGAGCACTACTTTTCAGACTCTGATCGCACATTTAAGAGATTGGTAATGCAAAGACCTTAGCCACGTTTCGAAATGAGCAATTTTTCCATAAAAACAGAATTTGGGTCATCTATAGGGTAGTCACCAAAAGCATTACGATAGCAGAACCCCAAATTTTCATATAGTTTAATCGCCGATTTCTGATATATCCCCGTTTCAAGCATAAGACTGTGACAGCCCTGATACTTGGCATACTCCTCAAGGGTTTCCATAATCATCCTTGCTATTCCATGTCCTCGATTATTTTCATCAACATAAACTCGTTTGATCTCGCCATAACCAGTGGATGTTACAATCTTTACGGCTCCGATACCGACTACATGATCCAACAGATACGCACCAACCAAATATGCATCGGCCTGTTCGAGTTCATGGGGTGATTCAAGATGGTTCGATTCTGCTGGATATAGTTTCGATTGATAGCGATCGAGTTTGGAAATCAAGCGCAGAATTTGTGGCTCAGAAAGTGCGGCTGGCCTAACTTCAACACCCATAGAGATTAACTGTATCTACAACCAATCCATTTCAAATGGATATTGAGTCATCCGTTTCGCTCCGTCAGGCGTGATTACCACCTGCTCCTCAAGTTTGACTCCTTCACCACTTCGCTCGGAACCGATATAGGACTCAACACACAGGGTCATATTTTCCTCGATCGTTCCTTCATAGCCATGTGATATTAGTTTATCCTTGTGCTTTATTCCAGGGTATTCGTCCGCTAAACCGATACCATGAATCAATGAACTATATTTATTATTGGCAAATTCCGAAGGTATGTCCCAAGCCGCTCTCGATACCTCGTCAAAAGTCATACCCGGTTTCAATATTGCAACATTGTGCTGAATTTGCTCATACGCATAGGAGTAAATTCTTCGTTGTTCATCGCTCGGCTTGTCCCCACATACCCAACTTCGCGACATATCCGAACAATAGCCATATGGTCCGATCAGATCAGTATCAAAACTAACCATATCGCCCATTTCAATCACACGCATTGAGCTTTCCCGAAACCATGGATAAGTACGAGGGCCAGATGACAGTAAACGGGTTTCAATCCATTCCCCACCCAATGATATGTTGGTCTCATGCAATTTTGCCCATAAGGCATTCTCGGTAATTCCAGGCTGAAGGGAATTGCGCATTGAGCGAATACCCAACTCACACACATTGATTGCCTCCTGCATCAATACTAATTCCTGATCGGATTTGATAGCGCGAGCTAACTCCATGACCTCAAGCCCATCATGTATCGAAAGCTTTCTTCTTAACAGTGGCTCGCAACCCACATGTGAAAGTCTGTCAATAGCAAGGCGTCGATTTCCACCACCATGGGTAGTAATTAGATCGGCAATCATATCAGCAAACTGCTCCGCCTTTTCGGCTGAGCGTCCGCCGGCAGCAAAATAATAGAAAGATGAATGCACCCGATATTCATCGATCGTCGGAATACCTTCAACAAGATGTGGGTAATCCCCATAATCGAATAATATCAGCGGACCATCAGTTGCTATAAACACACATCGGGTTTCATAGTGTGAACACCATACCTGCATATTCGTTGCATCCGAAGCATATCGACAGTTAATCTGATCAAACAGCAAAATACCTGCATAATCATATTTTCTCAGTTGTTCTTGAATTCGCTCAAGTCGATAGCGTCTGACTAAATTCAGATCAACTGGGGAATCGGAAAACTCCATCGCCCCATGCTGACGGGCGATCACTTTTTGTTCAAATAAGTTCACTTTTCTTCACCCAAAATATCGTGTTCAATGGCCTTTCCAAACCGGCTTTCTTTTCTCAGAAAAGGCTTTTGCACCTTCAAGCATATCCTCACTATGATACAATGTTTTGACAGTTGGAAGAGATTGAGAGTTGACCAAATCAAGTGCTTCTTGAAACTCCATATTTTGGCTTTTTCGAACCAATTCCTTTATTGCAGCGAAAACCAAAGGGGGTCCATCGGCTAATTTTTGCGCAATTTCTCTGGCACGAGGCAGTAACTTATCATGATCAGTAACTTCATTTACCAACCCCCACTGCATCGCTTCTTTTGCATCAATCCAACGACCAGTAAGTAGTATCTCCATCGCGATATGATGTGGGATCATTTTCGGAAGCTTAATGGCTGCTGCATCGGCCAATGTCCCTGCATGAATTTCAGGTAATGCAAAGCTTGCATGCTCTGACGCAACAATAATGTCAGCACATATCATCAGTTCAAAACCGCCTCCACAGGCAATACCATTGATTGCGGCAATGATCGGTTTGTTCAAATCTGGAAGTTCCTGCAGACCCCCAAACCCCCCAGCTCCAAAATCAGCGGTTACACTTTCTCCATCTGCGGCTGCTTTGAGATCCCAACCTGCACAAAAAAAACGATCTCCCCCACCAGTGAGAATCGCAACATGTAAATTAGGGTCATCACGAAAACTTACAAATACACGACCCAACTCACGACTGGTCTCTTGATCGATTGCATTGGCTTTCGGTCGATCCAAAACCACCTCAAGAATCCGGCCATTAACTGTGACCTTTACTGACTTTGTACTATCCATGGATTCGATCCATTTTGTTGGTCCGGATTAAAGCATCGACAACAACTGCTCCTGTTTCACCTATGATCAACGGATTGATCTCAATTTCATAAATATTCTTACCAAATTTTCTCATAATGCCTACTACCTGCTTTATGGTATTGACCAATTCTTCTAAATCTGCACACTTGCGTCCTCGATACCCGTTAAGAAGTGGCCAGATTTTCAGAGATTGTAAGGCTTCAAGAATCTGCTCATCATCCACTGGCAACAGTAACAGTTGATTGTCATTGATCATCTCAACCAGTGTGCCCCCTGCGCTAATCATCAGAAAATGACCAAACTGTGGATCGTGACTGATGCTGACCATCAATTCAGCGACATGGTCGTCTATCATCTTCTCAAGACGCAAACTTTTCCATCTTTCTAGCATACGACGAACCTCATTGATAGTTCGTTCTGTTTCTCGCAATCCAATCCTAACCCCACCCACCTCAGACTTATGCTCAAGATTTGAATCCAACGCTTTTATGGCAATAGGAAACCCTATTTTTTTGATTGTTTTGAGTGCTTCTGAAACGCTTTGTACCCGTTCCCCAGGTGGCACGGGTATCTGACAGTTTGCCAGCAATTGTTTGGATGTATGATCATCCAAACACTGCATGTACTCTGCACTCGCTGATAATCCAAAGAACGATAGTTTAGGAGGATGAATTGTGGATTTCCATGTCATCCCAACCTGACTTAGTGATTCTATTGCCGCCAAAGCCTGGCTCATACCTTGTAGTGGAACAATCTGGTTATTGATCAGATACTTGCCAACCTTGCGCGTTATGTTTTCTGGAATACTACTTACAACAACTCCCTTTACCAGATGTTCTTGGCAAGCCTTGACATAGGCTTGAATGGTCCCTATCCAAGCTGAATCATCGCAATACTCTGGATCTGGAAAATCAATGATTAGAATAAACAGATCAAAATCTCCTTTCATCATGGCCGAGAACATGCGGTAAGTTCGATCATAATCTCCCCAGATGAATGTATGGTAGTCGAGCGGATTGGATAGAGAAACATAGCCAGTTAGGATTTTTCGAAGCAAAGATTTATGCTTCTTTGTAAACTCAGGAAATTGCAAATTTCGAGAAACTGCTAAATCTGCGAGCAATGAAGCCTCCCCGCCTGAGCAACTCATTGAAACCAGACGATTGCCCTCAATTGGTCCGTGAACATAAGCCAACTTCAAGGCCTCCAGAAATTCTTCAACTGTATCGGTCTGACCAACACCCAATCGCTTAAAGAGTGCCAAAAAGAGACGCGACTCCCCTGCTAGAACCGCAGTATGGCTTTGCGTGATTTTCGAGCCGATCTTTGACTTCCCAACCTTAAGTACGATAATCACAACCCCTTTTTCTCGAGCTAACTCTGTTAACTGGATGAATCGAGAAACATCTCGTAGCCCTTCGATATGCAGCCCTATGGCCCGAATATTCGCACATTCCAGTGCTACTTCCAGTGCATCTTCTATTCCCATCACAGCTTGATTACCTACGGTAATTAGCCATGCAATAGGCAGATTCCGTTGTTGCAAGGTAAAGTTGATGCCAAGATTTCCACTAGCCGTGATGATTGCAACTCCCTGATCCACTCGATATAGCCCATGTTGATCCGGAAACAGTACAGCACCCGTTAATGCATTTATATACCCATAGCAATTTGGCCCCAATACGGGCATTGATCCCGCTAGCTGAACCAGTCTCTCTTGTCGATCTTCACCCAGTTCACCGATCTCTTTGAACCCAGATGCCAGGCATACCACACCACCGACACCCATCACTTCTAGAAGTCCCACAAACTCGATAGATTGATCCGCAGATATACCTAGGAATACAGCATCGGGAACTATTGGAAGTTTATTGATGTGTTTAACGCAGGGAATACCCGCCAACTCTGTTCGATTTGGATTGACAGCCCACAAAATGCCTTGATAAGCCAGTTTTGCGCACTGCCCAAGAACCCGTTCTGATTCGTCACCTCCAACCACCGCGATCGATTTGGGGTTGAGAAAACGATGCAAGCGGTCCCGATCAATTTGCAAGATGGATTACCGTATAGATTCTAGTGGACGCAAAATCGACCGTGCGATTATCATGCGCTGAATTTCGCTTGTTCCCTCCCAAATCCGATCAACCCTTGCATCTCTCCAGATTCTCTCCAAAGGCAAATCGGACATCAAGCCCATACCACCATAAATCTGAATTGCCTCATCCGCAATAAACGCCAGTGCTTCGGTCGCCGATAACTTGGCCATAGCTGCATCCATATCGGTCATTTCATTGCTGTTGGCCTTGGTGCCAGCTTGATAGGTGATTAGTTCTGCGGCACGTAACTTCATTGCCATGTCGGCCAATTTGAAGGAAACCCCCTGGAACTTGCCGATAGTCTGATTAAATTGCACTCTTGTCGCGGCATAGTTGCTGGCTAGTTCATATGCTCGATCACATTTTCCAAGACAGATTGCAGCAACTTGCAACCGAGTATTACCCAACCAGTTATTGGCCACCGCAAAACCCTTGTCTACTTCACCGAGTACTTGTGTTAGTGGAACCCTGCAGTTATCAAATTCTAGAATACAGTTGTGATAACCGCGATTGGATACGCTCTCATAACCATCTCGGACCTCAAAACCTCTCGTATTTTTATCGATCAAAAATGCAGTGATCCGTTTTCTTGGACCACGTGGTGTTTGGTCAACTCCGGTTGCAGCAAACAAAATAACAAAGTCTGCGATATCAGCGTGACTGATAAAGTGCTTGGTTCCATTGATAATGTAGTCCTGCCCATCCTTTTTTGCACGTGTCGACATTGAACGAACATCTGATCCAGCACTAGGCTCGGTCATTGCTAGACAATCGGTTTTTTCTCCTCGAATGCATGGTAACAGGTACTGTTCCCGTTGATCACCCACACAGGCTTGCAAGATATTACTGGGACGCCCAACTGTATATTGGAGTGCATAACTCGCTCGACCAAGTTCGCGATCCAGCATACACATCGAAAGTGGGTCAAGGCCTCCACCTCCCAACTCTTGTGGCATATTAGCCGCATACAATCCAACACTGATCGCTCGATTGATAATCTGTTGACGTAATTCAAGGCGCACGTTATCGGTCTTCTCAACTTCCTGCTCATAAGGATACAGCTCCTCTTCAACAAAACGTCTTGCTGTCTTGATCAGAATTTTCTGCTCTTCACTTGGCTCAAAGTTCATATCAACAAAGATTTCTTTGGTTGTTTGGTGTGATTATGGTATTTTAATTTAACTGTGCAAAACTTCGTATCACCAGTTTATGATCCAAAATTCTCGATATGTCCATCAACATTCATGATCTGACCCGTGATGCGACTTGCATCGGATGATGCTAGAAACAACGCCATCCGGGAAATATCCTCTGCGTCGATGAATGTCCGCAATGAACAACTATTCGTGTATTTATTTCTCACGTCCTGTTGCGATCGACCACTTTGCTCCGATTCTGCATGGATTACCCTGTCCATGCGGTCCCCATTAATACTGCCAGGACAAATCACATTGGCTCGAATACCATAAGGACCAAGTTCCATAGCCAGTGTTTTAGTCAACCCGATCACCGCCCACTTTGATGCAGCATAGGGAGAACGAAGCGGATATCCGTGCCATCCAGCCGTTGATGAGATATTGATGATCGATCCGCGTCCAGCACTTCGCATATTTGGAATTAGTGCTCGACAATAAAGAAAAGTCGAATCAAGGTTAACTGCCATACAGCGGTGCCAATCATCTAGGGAAACATCCTGAACGGGGGAAGTAGGACCGGCAATCCCGACGCAGTTGACTAGAACGTCGATGCCTCCATAAGTATAGATGTGTTGTTCTGCGATACACTGAGTTTGAGATTCATTCGATGCATCACCTATCGAAACCATAATTTCAGGCACAGCTTCAGCGAACTGTTGTCCGGTAGTTTTGTCGATATCCATTACATGCACCGATGCCCCAGCATTATAGAATCCGAGAGCAATCGCTCTGCCGATTCCAGATACACCAGCAGTAATCAGAACACTTTGTCCATCGAAATTCATTCGTTAAGAACTCGGCATTCGAATTGAACGCCCACAATTCACAGGAAGTTTAAGATTACGCTGCCCCTCATAAATAGTCTGTAATCGTTCCATGATTACTGGCTCAGCCGAACAGGTTCTGGATTCATGGGTGTTAACATGCAGGAGCATTTGCTCTCCCGTTGCCAATATCCGATGGTCTTTTGTTGCGTACATGGAATGATAAATATGCAATCGTTTTGCATCCATATTCAAAATTTGCGTATGGAAATAAAATGCTTCACCGGCCCTTATTTCACCCTGGTGGGTCAAATGAGTTTCAACCGAAAAATAACTGAAGCCCTGTTGATGATATTCCTCATTAACACCGATCAACTGAAACAAAGCATCCGATGCATCACCAATCGCTCGAAGATAACTACTTTCCGTCATATGCTGGTTGTAATCAACCCACTCTGGAGGAACTACTCCACAATGTAGTTGTAGAGGTTGATTGAAATCATTGTCCGAGGTCATGCCTGATGTTTGATCATCAGTATGTGAGATACGATATAGTTTCTCTTCGTATTTCGCCAGCGTTTGGCCAGCACTAGTTTCGTTCACCCGAAGTCCTTGAAGAATGGATACGATACAATCATCGCGTTTTTGTTCGAGTTCGGATATGGATCGATTTTGCGCCTGCTGATCGGATTGCTCAGTAATCCGGTTCAACAAGTCGTCAGTCAGGTCCGGACCATCAAAACGGGTCCATGGCCATTTCAGACTTGGGCCAAACTGGGACATAAAATGATGCATACCTCCTTCTCCACCTGCAATTCGATATGTGAGATAAGGACCCATAAATGCCCAGCGGATTCCCGGACCATAAGCGATTGCCTGATCCAGTTCATCGACAGTCGCTACACCTTCATTGATCAAGTGCAGGGATTCACGCCACAATGCCTCCATCATTCGGTCAGCCAAAAAAGCCTGAACCTCTTTTTTTACCACTAGTGGGTGCATACCGATCTCTGAATAAAATTCTGCAGCATGGTGAATCACTTGTTTGGAGGTTTGTTGACCACCAACAATTTCTATCAGGGGCAATAGGTAAACTGGATTAAATGGATGACCGACGATTACACGCTCGGGATTATTGATACCTTGTTGCATATCACTAGGCAAAAGACCCGATGATGATGAAGCAATGATGACTTCATCACCGGCATGTGATGCGATCTCCTGGAAAAGTTGCTGTTTAAGATCAATCCGTTCCGGACCACTTTCCTGAATGAAGTCAGAACCATGAACCGCTTCCTCAATGGAATCGACGATTTGCAATTCTCCTCTGAGATCAACCGGGGCCAGGGTCATTTTTCGATAGGCCCTGAGTGCATTGTTCAGCACTTTATCCAGACGTGCTGATAATTTCGGGTCGGGATCGTAGATCCTGACATCAACTGAATTGATCAGTAACCGGGCAGCCCATGCTGAACCGATGACTCCACCTCCGATCAACCCTACTGTGTTAACCTGCATTCGGAATTATGCGTGTTTCTTTAACTTCAGTTTTTCCCGAACTGCTTTGGGATCCATAATCGAAACACCCATCGCCGAGAGAATGGTGACCGCACGTTCTACCAGTTGCGCATTGGTTGCATAAACCCCACGTGAAAGGTACAGATTGTCTTCGAGACCAACCCGAACATTACCTCCTGCCAGAACAGCCATAGCTACATAAGGCAATTCGTTTCTCCCAATCGAAAAAGCCGAGAAAATGGATCCTTTGGGTAAAGCATGAACCATTGACATCAGAGTTGTGGGGTCATCCGGTGCACCGTATGGTATTCCCATGCATAGCTGAATCATGATCGGATCATCGATCAAGCCTTGATCAATCAACTCTTTAACAAATACTAGATGTCCGGTGTCAAAGACTTCCAACTCCGGTCGAACCCCCAGTTCCTGTACCTTCTTTGCCATGGTCTTCAACATGCCTGGGGTATTGGTCATGACGTAATCACTTTCAGCAAAATTCATGGTACCGCAATCCAGAGTACAAATTTCTGGAAGACATTGCTCGACATGCGCAAGTCTTTCCAGTGGACCAGCCATGTCCGTACCTAATGGATCAAGAGGTAATGGGTTTTCACCGTGACCGAAAACTAAATCACCGCCCATGCCAGCAGTGGTATTAATGACTACATCTATATCGCTGTCTCGTATCCGGTCGATTACCTCTGCAAAATATTCCGGTTTTCGGGAAGGAGCACCTGTTTCGGGATCGCGGACATGAACATGTGCAATTGCAGCCCCTGCTCTGGCAGCCTCAATAGCTGCAGTGGCGATTTGTTCAGGAGTGATCGGAATATCTGGATGTTTGCCAACCGAATTTCCGGACCCGGTAACAGCACAGGTGATAAACGCATTAAAGTTCAAAACCGAACCCTCAGAGTCTGTTCTATGGACAAGGTGCAAGTGTCATGCGATTTGAAGAATTTTTCAAGACAAATTTTGTCTTAAATGTGTTGACTTTGCTCTCAGGGCTGTCCACCGAGTTGTTGTTGGTATATTCGAGACTCGTCAGCAACCTATCGATACAATTTTGACTAGTAGAGAAGGAAGGGTTGGGAAATTATAGTTAATCATCATGTAAATATTCTGTAGAAGTGTAAAACGCACAGATGGTAATTTATATTCAGTGGATTGTTGCCAATCCTGTCCTAATTACATATTGTGCATAGAGGAAGTAATCATTGTATTAATGGAAAAAATAGATTCCACCACCAAAGCAAATCGGCAAATCCAGACATCCTAGAAATTCCACCCTCTGTACCCTATAAGCCAAGCTAAATTAATAGCACTCACCGCCATGCTGGTGGCTATGCTCATGACCTCACCTGAATGGGCCTAGATTTGTGCATATAATACCAGTGTCTCGCTTGAGCTGGTCAACCGTATTGATCTGTTTGGATGGGGCGGCGGGCAATACTTACACTGCACGTAAGCTCCATCATCGTGGGCGGGTCGGGGTGACGCGATCTACATGGACGGTGTTACAGTTGATTTGCAACGCTACCTACTCGGGGCCGAAGAACAATAGGGAGGTAGGACCGGTTTGATATTACGTCCCTGGCATATGGATTGTTAACCTGAGGAAAGGACGCCGGTAAATTTGTATCCGACCAGACTCCAGTTCCCAGAACGCTGACTCAAATTGGACTCCTCGACTAGAAAAGATGACGCCAATGAATACTTCTTTATCGCAGGATTAGTTTTATGCGCCAGTCTGTCTAGATGAGTGAGCACTAAAACGTCTTTCCTACGAAGATATCTTAAGCACTCTTTCAATTCCGTTCTGGTTAAAGTGCTTCAACGCGCATATCGATCAGATTACGTTTACT
Source organism: Gammaproteobacteria bacterium (assembly GCA_026708585.1). Taxonomy (GTDB): domain Bacteria; phylum Pseudomonadota; class Gammaproteobacteria; order Arenicellales; family Poriferihabitantaceae; genus Poriferihabitans. The sequence goes on along the minus strand of JAPOUQ010000109.1, from coordinate 37,553 downwards.
GCGGCTAAACACCATACCGATCAGGTGGACCGGCTCCCCGCGGTCTTGATACTGCTCAGCATAGCGCTTTTCCCGTATCTGGGTAATGACACTGTCTAGTGCTTCCTGTACTCCTTTGTCCTCTTCCACCATCTTGAACTCCAGCACAAACACCTGCTCTTCATGCAACAGCACCATCTCTGAGCGCCCATGGCTTGACGAATCCTCTACCTTGAGATTAACGTGGGTCGTTCGAAAACTCATGTACAACAAACTGGCATACCAGGATTCATAACGGCCAAGCTTGCCACTGGTATGCCATTCATGGGAAATTTCCCTGGACCTTTTCCCGGAACGCCTGAAAGTCGGTTTTCCCGAGCGCTTCAATTAGACTTTCCCCTGCTTCCGCCACTTCCACACCACAACCGGTTAAGTGTTCCGCCAGGCCTAAGTTGAAACTGCTCTGCACCTCAAAATTCGGATAGTCCAGATGGTACAGAATACGACTGCCTTGTTCCCTTTCTTTCGTAATGGTCAGATAGCCAGACTGGAACAACAATGCTTCATTGCTAAATTTATCAAGTTCAAAATTCGAAACCAGGTCCGCATCTAATATGCGGTTTTCCAATTGTATAGAGCTGACTTTTCTCTCCTGCAATAAACGATAGATATAGCTTGGCTGTCCCGTCTTGAACCAGTGCGACCGAAATTTGCGTTTTCTGAACAGTTGAAGTATGTATGTGGATTGTAGAGTTTCTCTTCGCCAAGCCAGCTATAGCCGTTGTACCACCTGCGAATCTCGTCCCGGTCCAGTCCGGGAAGTTCCAGGGCGAAAACGGTGTCAATATCATGATCCGTATATCCGCAAATAGTCGCAAGGGGTGGGTAGAGACTGATATCGTCAAGATTGTTGAGATCCGACGAAAAACTGGTCTTGGAAAACATCGTGATGCCGGTCACAAATACAAAACGAATATACTCTTCCGCATCTTTCAAAATGCTGTAGAGATCACGTAAAGTATCCCTGTTTTCTCTGGCCTTCTCCTTATCCTCCAGCACATTCAACACAGGTCGATCATATTCATCAACCAGCACGACAACCTGTTGGTTAGACTTTTGGTGTAGTTGATACAGGATATGTCGAAGCCGCTCGGATGCAGACTTCACCGAGGGAGTTCTAAGTTAAATTCACCTTCGATACGATAAAGCTGACTTAATACAGTATCTTTCAAATCCTCAGACGTGCTAACGTTTCCACCAAAACTCAGGTGCACGACCGGATACTTAACCGACCAGTCCCAATGCGGGTGGATATCCAAACCTTGGAACAAGGGTTCATTTCCCTCAAACAGTTCTTTCAGTGTACTGACTAGGAGACTCTTGCCAAAGCGACGGGGGCGTGAGAGAAAATAATGTCACCCACTCCGGATGAGTTCTCGAATCAGAGGCGTCTTGTCGACATAGTAGTAACCCTCTTCACGGAGAATAGAAAAGGTTTGAATCCCGATAGGCAGGGGACGAAGCTCTGTCTGGGTTTTTTCTCTCATGGAGCCATCTTAACACAGGAAATAATCCTAGAATTGCTTGGGACGATATCGAAGACCGCAAATCACTCGGTAATTACTCTTGATCAGATCCGCCTATTTAACAATACGACTCAAATTCTTGTAGGCATTCACCCTTCGGTTCGAGTATATAACATCAATTTAGTATTTCACCATCAGGTCGATTTCAAGCCTTTGTATAAGAGAAGGTTGAGCTAATCACCATGCACATCGTCAGTGCCAAGCATCACACCATCACGCACTACTACCCGAAATGTGCGCTGAAATATAGAAGGATTAAAGATCAAATGAAGACCATAAAACGCTGACCGACAGAGCATAAAAGCGATCGCCAAAACTTAATATGTGTTCAGCAAAATAGAGCAAAATATCCAGAACTCTGCACAATAAAAACTCAAGATAAAACTCGGATCTGCATATAACCAAAAAAAAAGAACTTCTATCACAGCGTCAATCCCCATACGGAAGCTCCTGAAATCCAGTCGATGATCGAAAATCCGGAAGTGAAAATTCAATCGGATTTTGTGGAGAGTGAGACTAGTAGTGACATCAAATTCTGAAAACCTCATCATTCGTAATGCTGGAAGTTGCATAAGAACAGAAAAGAAATCAGATTTTCTCAGAACTTCTAATAAACCGTAAATATTTCTCTATGTGATATTATCATTATCAATTCTATTGCAGGTTTACGGCAATTCGGCATGTACTAAGTTATGCTTGCCCTGTTGGCATAACATCCTTGAGATATTCAGATAAGTATTCTTTGTATATGTTCCCATGAACTCGAACACCCCGCACAACCCAAAAATCGTCTGCAACCACATTTGGAAAATCTTTGGCAACAATCCAGAAAAAACACTAGAGGAACTTGATCATTCGCTGACACGAGCTGAGGTTCAGGAGCAAACTGGTCATGTTATTGGCATTCGGGATATGTCCTTTGTCGTTGAACATGGAGAAACATTTGTAGTAATGGGACTGTCTGGAAGTGGCAAATCAACCCTAGTTCGATGCCTGTCCCGTCTTATTGAACCGACAGCTGGCGAGGTGTTGATTGATGACATTGATATAATCAAGATGAACAATCATGAATTGACTGAACTTCGCCGCAACAAGATGAGCATGGTGTTTCAGCATTTTGGATTATTCCCACATCGCACAATTATCGAAAACATCGCTTTTGGCCTTGAGATCAAAGGAATCAAGAAGCAGCAAAGATTCGAAAAAGCTAGTGAGGTGCTTGAGATGGTCGGTCTGGGAGGGTGGCAGGATAATTATCCTCGTGAACTTTCTGGTGGCATGCAACAAAGGGTCGGACTGGCTAGAGCTATGGCAGTTGATCCGGAAATCCTTATTTTCGACGAGCCATTCAGTGCCCTGGATCCCCTGATTCGCCGCGAAATGCAGGACGAATTATTGAGCCTTCAAGACAAACTCAAAAAAACCATGGTATTTATCACGCATGATTTCTTGGAAGCAATCAAGATGGGTGATCACATTGCAATCATGAAAGATGGAGTAACATCGCAGATTGGCACAGCTGAAGATATTGTTTCAACCCCTGCCGATGCATATGTTCGGGAATTTACGGAAGATGTACCCCGCTATCGAGTATTAAGCGTAGGCAAGGTAATGTTGCCTGCCCGTAATGTATCACTATCTGATGGAGGGCCAATTGTTAACAAAAACGACAAGCTGGATTCACTGATCGATATCTTGACAAGTTGCGATAATTCCTGTTGTGTAGTTGACGAAAACGGTGAATTATGTGGAGAAATCAACAAGTCGATTATGCTTAAGGCCATGAGCACACGGGCGTAAAAATCAAAGTCGATCGATCTGGCTAATATGAAACTATGTTTGCGATAAACAAATATAACAAATAAATCCCGCCGTAGCAGGATTTATTTGTTATTTGTTGAATTTCCTTACAGCCAAGACTTCCAGGTACTCTCGTGATTATCCAGCCACTCATTGACTACTTCGTAGATATCACGACCTTCTTCATCAATAGCAAGAACCAGCCTACCCTGTTCCAGATTGCTGATACTCATATTACTGAGCACAGCGGCAGCTTCGGGATGTTCATTAACAAAAGTAACGCTACCGTAATTGAATGTTACATCCTCAGCCCATCCAGTAGCCGGCCATTTATTTTCATCATATGGTGGTAACTTAAGAGCAACCAACTCAAGGGCTGCATGTATCCAGTGTGGTTCCCATGCATATAACAGAAATGGCTCTTTCCGTGCATAGGCAGCCTTGGCTTCTGCCCACGCTGCAGTCTCTGTACCCAGTTCTACAGCTACAAAGTCTACACCGTGACTATCCAACCTTTCCTGATCCTGACACTCCCAGGCAGGCGTAGGACAAGCAATCAAACGACCTTTACCGCCTGTTTCTAGGGTTGCAAAATGCTCTTTGTACTTGTTCAGTTGATCAAGAGAATCCAGATCTGGCGCAACTTCATCGATAAAGTATTTGGGAACATAATAAGAAGAGATTCCAACAATACCAGTGTTACCGAGATCGATTACCGATCCATCACCACCATAACCTTCAATCATGTCAGCGTTCCAGGCATTATATGATGGCCAATTCTCACAAGCGAAATCAAGATCGCCTGCGGCAAGTGCCTCAGCTACTGGAGCACCCGATGGCATGGTCACCCGCTCGACTTTATAGTCAAGTTCTCTTTCAATAATTAATTCAGCCATGGTGCACAGAACGTGCCCACCTGTCCAGTCTGCAATCGGAGCCTTCAATCGACCATCGGCTTGGACAGTAGTAGCCAGAAAAATAACTGAAAATACCGATATTCCAGCGATCATAGATTTTGGAAATTTCATCAAATAAACCTCTTAAACATAAACTCCCCGCATTATATAGATTATGAGTTGTCAAGACCATCCCAGACTACTAATTAATTGACATAATTTAAAGGTATCGAATTATTCAGATTGTGGAAATGATTCTACCATGGTAACTTTTGCCCTGAAAGATAACCGATTCCGGCTGAAGATTACCAAACAGAAAGACAAAATGAAAGTTTTGAGAAAAAGTCCAACCGGTTGAACAAAAAACAGTCACAATGCGGTCTTGACGGTCCAGATTAGGGTGTATTTCGGGCAGCTAGAGAAGTAGAAAATAAGAGCCTTGAACGCTTTCTCGCGACAAGATTGTAGTGATTGATTATGTGTGAGATTGAATGTAAGAACGAAAAAGACAATGATCGTGAGTGCGATACTGAATCACTCTGAAACATAAGTCAACAATCAAATAAGCTCAATCAAATGCGACATGGATTACCAAAAGATACTCAATATTCAGCATTTTCACAATCCCAATAATTTCTTCTGTTTACGAGTCCAGGCTTGGCTCAATCGGTCTAGGACAATCGCCAGCAAAACGATTCCCGTTCCGGCCGCTAATCCATATCCCGTATTAGCCTGATTCAGGGCAGCAAAAACATCCCTACCCAAGCCAACACCGCCAATCAACGGCGTTACCACCTGCATCGCTAGGCCCATCATCACTGCCTGATTCAGGCCCAGCATAATGCTTGGCATAGCAATTGGCAGTTTTATCTTGAACAGTTTTTGCATAGGAGTCGATCCAAAGGATGTCGCTACTTCCGTATATGTTGAGGAAATCTGGGTCAGACCCAACGTTGTCAGTCGGATTACCGGAGGCATAGCATAGACAACCGTAGCAATAACTGCCGAGACGATGTTGCCGCCAAAGAACATAAGTACCGGTATCAAATAAACAAAAGATGGCATGGTCTGCATTGCATCGAGTATCGGCTTTATGAGCATATCAATTCGAGGATTGTGAGCAGACAAAACCCCAATCGGTATCCCGATAACCATGCAAATGAGAACCGAGACAAATACTGACGAGAGTGTCAACATTGCTTCTGTCCACAAACCACAAGCCCCGATAAAAAGCATCAAGAGCAGACAGGTTACAGCAAATTTCATACTGATCAATTTCCAGCTTGCAAACACCAGCACGATCATCACGAAATACCAAGGAAGGTAAACTAGATAGGTATTCAATGGATCCAGTAAACCAAGGTAGATGACTGCCCTCAATCCCTTGGTGAATGCAATGAAGGAAGGGTTAACGGTTAACCATGCCACCACATCGTCAATCGGCTCACGAAATGAAAAGTCGATTGACTCAGGAAACTCACCAATTCCCGGGCCGAATATGTCAAACAGTACAATGCCAGTGAGGAACAAGACACTGCCGGCAAGAAAACGTCTGCACAATAGAAAGTCACGAACCTGCTCGCAGATTTGTTGATTAACAAATGGAGTTAACACTTTGACAATTATCCTAGCTATCAATGCAACAACCCATCCACAGAATTCTGAGATCACATTCCAGACCAAGCCAATTGGACGCTCTACCTGATATGCCCAATTATATTTATCCCAAGTTTGGGGAAACAGACGAAAAGGGATTGTGTTAGTTGGCAGGGACAGTCTTTTGGGTTTTCCTATGGCCGTACTCAATCGATCCAACAGAATCGCCATAAATACAATGCACATTCCAGCCTCAAGAGACCAACCTACATTTAATTTATACATCGAGTTCCATACTTCAGTACCGAGCCCTCCTGCACCAATGAAAGTAGCAAGGATCACCAAGCCTAGCGCCATCATGATAGTTTGGTTGATCCCCAGCATGATACTGGGCAATGAAATCGGTATTTGCACCTTTAACAGGGTCTGCATTCGGGTTGCGCCAAATGCTCTGGAAGCTTCCATAGTCTGATCAGGTATCTGACGAATGCCAAGATTGGTTAGCCTAATTACCGGCGGTAAGGCATAAATCATGGTAGCCAGAATTGCCGGGGGCCCGCCAATCCCAAAGAAAAACACGGCTGGAAGAAGATAGACAAAAGCTGGCATGGTCTGCATGGTATCAAGCACCGGCTTCAACCATGCTTCAAACCGGTCGCTTTGTGATGACAGGACGCCGAGAAACACTCCAAAAAAAACCGAGAGAATTACTGCTAGACCCATTAATGCCAAAGTTTGCATCGACTGCTCCCACATGCCAACACCACCCCAAAAAATACCACTTAACAGGGCCAGAAGAGCCAACGGCAAACCGCCAAAATACAGAGCGGGCAACACCATCAACATCAAGATTAAAAACCATGGTGAATCAATCAGAAAGTCTTCAACCAGATACATTACCACTTCTATCTGACCAGCAATCATCCGGGTAAGCCATCGAAAATTATCCTTCATCCAGTCTTCAGCCTGATTCACCCACTCTTCGAAAGTAAAAAAACTGGAAACCGTCTCGGGAAAAGCCGATTCATCTTTGGCCTGAACCACCAAAAACAACGATAGGATGAAAACAATGATGACCAGAGAAGTCGAAATGATTTTTCTTGTCCTGCTGGACTGGAAATACGCTATATCAAAAATTATGGACTGGGTAGACATCAGCTCAAATTTTCATATCTGTCCTACTAGTCCACAAGGTTTTACAAGTTTCATGGTGAATTCATGAAACTGCTTCTCCGGTTTCAGGATCCTTAATTGTGTAGATTATAGTTGGAGCACTCCGCCCTCGTAAATTAATCTCATCAATCCGAATAAATTCGAAACTGTCCATTGCATGCTGCATTGTTTCTTCTGAAACTAGAATTCGGGTTCCCATCTGTTTATTGAGTTGCTCCAGTCTGGCGGCAATATTTACATCATCCCCATGAACTGTATAGTGAACTCGCTCCGTTATCCCGACTAAGCCGCCGGTGACATTTCCGGTATTTATTCCAATCCGGGCCTTCAAATTAGAACCGTGAAACTGGACTTGCTTTAGACGGGCTAGGATTTCCAGTCCTGAGCGAATGGCCTCTCTGGCATGATCAGGATTTTTCTGTGGGATATTAAAACTCGCCAATATTGCATCTCCCTGGAATTGATTGATTACTCCACCATGACGGTGTATTGGCTCAGCTGCAACTGCAAAATATTCATTCAATGTTTCGAGCAAGCGCGATGGAGTCATTGACTCACTGATTGTGGTAAATGATTCAAGATCGATAAACAGGATGGTACACTCTCCACTTTCCGTTCGATGTAAATCGGGTTGTTGAGAATCCTCCTTGATCTGTTCAGCAATAACATCTGGAACAAATTTCGATAGATCTTGAGCTGCAGCGGCATTCTTCAGCGATACTTTTAACAAATTCTGGCTTCTTGAAATCCCAACCGCCAAAATCCCAGTCACCAGAAGAATCGAGATCACCTTGTCTAATTCAGCCCCGATTAAGATCGAATTGCTGGTCAAATACTCGACATAATCTCGAGTTATTCCTTCTACACCGGATTCATGCACCGAATATAGCAACATGAGTATCCAGCCAACAGCAGCTACAATCCCGGAAATTACCACATACAGAGCCTCAAATCGTAATGCTCTCAGTGAAATAAAAATAAACAGATAGATTAGGGTTGGTGCCTTTAGATAAAAACTTGCAGGTTGCTCATATTGAATATGAAAGGTCCAAATCAGCCCGAACAACAGGACCATATCGACAATGATTGAAAAAATCAGGAAGGCTGGGGTAACTCGTGCTCGATAGGTAAGATAAAGACGCAACAAAGTAAAACCAAAATAAAATCCCAGAAACCAAGGAACAGGGCTAATCCCTGATTCTGGAGCAGTTTTGGGTGATAACACGTACAAAATCACAAAAACCGAAATAATAAATAGCTGAGTCCAGCTAATTATTCTCTCACTCTCAATCTGTTGTGTCTGTATACTCTTACGAATTCGATCTGGAATATCTGTAATGACGAGTTGTTCGGTAATCCACCGATAAAACTTGATTGGGGAATTGAGTATATCCAGCATGATTGACAGAACCTAAATCAAGAATACTGTATTTTCCAAAATACGGACTTCATAGCATAGAGGAATATGAAAAGTCAGAGCGTATAGCACTACCAAACAGAATCGAGATATGGATAGATTAAACAACGCGAAAGTGCTTATTTACAGTCATGATAGCTTTGGCCTAGGGCATCTTAGGCGTTGCCGTGCAATTGCCAACGCTCTGGTTGATACGTTCAAGGGAATGTCCGTTTTGATTATTTCCGGCTCTCCAATGATTAGCCAGTTCGATTTCAGATCAAGGGTGAGTTTTATCACTGTACCTGGCGTCGTTAAACTACGAAATGGAGATTATACAGCACTTGGACTTCACGTCGATTTGAATGAAACATTAGCTATGCGTGCTTCCATGATTCAGCATGCAGCAGAGGCTTTCGCTCCCGACATTTTTATTGTTGACAAAGAACCATTGGGTTTGCGGGGTGAAATAGAATATACCCTGCGCTGGCTTCGTATGAAAGGTTGCCTGAATGTTTTGGGATTAAGGGACGTTATGGATGATAGTGATGCACTCCAATCCGAATGGAAAAGAAAGGAAGCCGTTCCTGCCGTTGAGAATTTATATCACGAAATCTGGGTCTATGGTACAAAAGCAACTGGGAATCCGATTGAGGGAATCCATTTACAGCAAGAAACCCTGCGACGAATGTATTATCTTGGATATTTAAAGCGGGATGTACCTGATTCCATAAAATTGCCCGAACGTTATTCCAAAACCCCTTATATTTTAATTACACCGGGAGGTGGTGGTGATGGAGAAATTCTGGTTGATTGGGTTATTCGTGCTTATGAATCTGAAGTGAATGGTAAATTATTGCATGGCGTGGTGATTGTTGGACCTTTCATGAAAACAAAAACCCAACGCGACTTCAAAAGTAGAATTGCAAAAATCCCTAGACTCAGTTTTGAGGTATTCACCAACCGAATTGAGATTCTCATGAAGAATGCAGAAGGAATCGTCGCAATGGGTGGATACAATACTTTTTGTGAGATTCTCTCTTTTAATCGACGTGCCTTATTGGTACCACGTGAGACACCAAGATTGGAACAAAAAATCAGATCCGATTTCGCTGAGGCATACAAGTTGACCTCAGTCCTCTATCAAGAAAACTCGGACAAAACAGAACTTATGAGTGAGGCCCTGCTTCGTCTACCCCATCAACCGAAACCTTCTTTCTCTCACTCACCAGAGATGCTAGGCGGACTTGAAGGCGTAACTAGTCGTGTTCTAGCATTACTCAGAGAAAATTGAAGCCGATTCTGTTTCACCTCCAGCACCTTTTTGGTTCTGGTCATGTCCAGCGGGTTCGTGTACTTTCTGAAGTCCTAGCTAGGAAGGGTTATCCTGTTGCTCTGATCAGTGGTGGACTTGAACATCCAGTACTAACTGAGTCATCTATTCGACTTTTTCAATTGCCTGGAATAAAAGCGGATAACGATCTCGGTAAACTTGTTGATCTTGATGGCAATTGTGTCAATGATGATCTTTGGGAGCAACGGTCATTGTTAATTAGACAGATTGTGCTTGAAGTTAAACCGGCTATGATCATTACCGAAGGATTCCCCTTCGCTCGACGACGTTTTTCTCGCGAAATATTGGAGATGTTTGACACAGCCAGAACCGAACTCAAACTACCCACAATGAATCTTTGCTCGGTCCGTGATATCGTACAACCGATTCAGTGCCCTGATCGACAAAATCAAGTCATCAAAACCTTAAATGAATACTATGATCATATTTTGGTCCACGGTGAACCCTCCTTTGTCCCACTTCAATTGTCATTTCCTAGACTGGATAAGATATCGAAACCGATAACCTATACCGGCTATCTAAACACAGCAATTAGGTCACATCGCCCTGTAAATAGAACTTCTGGACAAGTCTTGGTTTCCGCTGGTGGAGGCATAGTCGGCCAAGCAATTTATAAGACGGCAATTCAAGCCGCCTCTAGTTTTCAAGGAGCCGATTGGAAATGGCATATCCTGATTGGTAACAGTGTCAGTGATTCAGATTTCATTGGTTGGCGTCAAATTGCACCGAACAATTTAATTCTAGAGAGAAACCGAGCAGATTTTCGACAACTGCTTGCATCATGCGAAGTATCAGTCTCTCAAATTGGTTATAACACTGCAGTTGATCTAGTTGAGACTGGTACTCAAGGAATTGTTATTCCCTACGAAGCCGATGGGGAAAAAGAACAGATGATGAGGGCAAAGGCACTAATCGAATATAACCATGTCAAAGTGCTCAAAGAATCGGAATTAAGCGAAGTAACCCTAATCAACGCAATTTCTGAAGTAATGAGTCAAAGTAAAAAGCTTTTTGCACCCTTTCGGTCAGATGGTATAGAACGTTTTTTGGACATCATCGACTCTATCTACCCCATATATGCCTAGTCCGATTTTCTCCATTTTCTAGTTTTTTGGTAACTGCTTGCCCCATAAATGGGCGAGCAGTTACACCAAATTCAAACCTTCATGATTCAACAACTTTATCTGATGAAAGAATGATAGAACCAGTGCTCTGCCTCCCTTCAAGTAAACGATGCGCTTTGGCTACATCAACTAGGGGATATTTATGCTTTAACTCAACATTAATGACACCCTGATTAATAGCTTGAAATAGATTATCACTAACAGCCTTCAAAGATTCTGGCGAATCAATATAGTCATAAAAATAGGGGCTGGAGATGGTGATCGATTTTGGCTTCGCCTGATTTAAATCCCAATTGTTAATGCGACCTGAGGCTTGTCCATAACAGATAAGATGACCGCCTTTTCCCAAAGACTTTATCGAGTGATGAAAAGAGTCTTTGCCAACTCCATCAAGGATTACATCCACTCCACGCCCATCGGTGAGCTCATGAATTTGTGAAACTATGCCGGTTGCACCAGGAACGATCACATGATGACACCCTGCTTTCTTGGCAATCTCTATTTTCTCTCTTGAGGAAGTACATCCGATAACCGTTGCACCGATGTGAGTCGCCCATTGGCAAAGTAGATGACCAACGCCCCCAGCAGGAGCATAGACCAAGATAGTCTGACCGGGCTGCAACCGATGAACTCGATGCAACAGAATTTCCGTGGTCATTCCCTTCAACAACGCACCCGCTGCTAACTCAATACTAACCTGTTCCGGAAGAAGAACCAACGAGGATGCATTCATATTACGAGCCGAAGCGTATGCGCCCGGGGGAGGACAAGCATATGCGACCCGTTGTCCTGGATAAAATTGAGTGACTCCATCACCAACCATATCAACTTCGCCCGCCGCTTCAAAGCCGAGCACAGCCGGCACATCTATAAAGTCAAAACTGCCATTACGACAGTAGATATCAATATAGTTGACTCCTATGGCAAGTTGTCTGATTCGAACTTGACCAGAGCGAGGAGGAGGAATTTCGATGTCCTTTTCAAAAAAGACTTCGGGACCACCAAAATGACTAATAACCATCTCCTTTGCTTTTAGAATACTTTCATTTGGAATCTGATGGGTACTTACCGCATTAAAGGATCTATGGTCCTTACTCAATTTGTCACGGATACTTTGAAATCCTGCTTCGTATATTTCCTTGCTGATGCTTTGTGTAATCTCCGTTTCCTGCTCCGGTGATGTTTCAAAACTTGAGCTCCATATCCAGAAGGTTTGGTTATTATCAGTAATGGGTTTTAACTGAACCTTTGCACGATAGTTTGAAATTGGCAAATCACTTTCTACAATCTCATAACGAAATGAGTAATCCTCGTCAGATAGTGATAATAGTCGCTCGCGCACTGCCCCGCCATTAGCTAATGTAAAATTCCGTATGGCGCCAATTTGATCTGCGCTTTTCTCATCCTCAATGTAGCTATGCGAAATTGCCGGGTGCCATTTATGATGTCCATTGAAATCACGAAGAATCTTCCAGACATCAGCAATCGGTGCGTCAATCACAGTACTTCTGAACAACTTGATCACTTTATCCTCCAAATCTTTCTTTGAGAGCAGTCAATCCTCCTTGAAATACCCTCTTTTCAACAAGCTCCACTAGCGTCGTCGTTTGATCACTGGGACAGGAAAATTCAGCACTCCACTCGGCAAATGTAGAATTTGAATCTGTGAGCGGCATGAGCTGGATTCTAGCGAGATAATTGGTAACCGGCATGGGACTCTCTAGAATGGAATAAGTGAGCGAATACTCGAAGTCGGATAAAGCCAGCAACTGTTCGCGTATTGAATCACCATCCTTAAGGCGAAAAGCTCGAATACAACCGACTTGATCAACAGTCTTGTACCCCTCAATTCGGCTTTGTGCGATCAAGGGATGCCAAGTAGGAAGAGCATTAAAATCCCTAATCGTTGTCCAGACGCGCTCAATCGATGCCGGTATTAAAGTTGACGCATAGACAGTGGGCATGATTAACCTTTTGGTTCTTGATCAGGATTTTTTTCTTCCGTATTGCTAGGGGAGACATCCTCCTTGGTGGGTTGAATTAATCCCTTGGCATCTTTCGCAGCTCGAAATATCTCACCCATTCCCCTGCTAACATTCGGGTCTGGTATGCCCACTTCCTTCATCATCTCGTCAATCAAAGGGGCCTGCGCCCGGTAGCGGAGAATGCTATCAATTACTTCATCTGTGGGCGATAACTTGCTAGCACTACCTGTATTCGATACCCCATCAACATGAAGAATTTTGATTCCTTCGATTTGTTCCATCGGCTTCGCACTCTCACGAATAATCCCTTCAAGCCGCTCGATCAGTTTATCACGCAATATTCCTGCTCGTGCATTGTCGGAAAGGATGTTTTCTGCTTCGTAACGAAGGCGTTGGGCTTCGGTCTTGATGGCTTCGGAGAACTGTTCCGCCTCTGCTTGGATTTTCTTCACTTCAGCATCTTTTGAGGCAATCAATTTATCGACGGCGGCTGTCCTTTCGGCAATTTCCTGCTCTCTTGAGGTGTTAACTTGCTCCTCGGCCTCAATCGCTTTTGCCCGAGCAGTTTCATTCTTAATTTTCGCAGATTGTTGTTCAACCTGCTTGTTCAGAATACTAATTTGTCGTTCAATCTCAGCAAGCTCTAGAACCGTCTCTCTCTCTAACTCAAGTCTTCTCAGTTGCCTTTCCTTTTCAATACGAGCTTCGTGAATATCACGCTCGGAAGCGATTCGCGCCCTTTCTAGTTCCTCATGTGCAGAAATCTCAGCTTCTTGAACACTTTTATCTTGAGAAATTTCTTGTGACCGAATAATCTTGTCACGTTCGACCCGTGCAGTTTGCAAGTTCTTTTCCTGCTCCATTCTTGCCAACTCAAGCTGTTCATTTGCACGAATTTCTTCATGCTCAATTGATTGACGCTGTTTAATTTGCTCGGTACGAGTTGATTTTTCTTTGGCGATGCGTACCTTTTCTACTTCTTCCCGGGCAGCAATTTCTGTCGCTTCAAGAGTACTTTGTCGATCAATCTCCATCTCTTTAGTGTTGTGCTCGGTTTCGATTCTCGTTCGCTCTGCATCAGCCTCCATGGAAACCCTCGATTTCTGGATATCCGCTTTTTGTTCTGCTCGAATCGCTTCAATCTGGCGCTCTTTCTCTAACCGTGAATTCTCACTTTCTTGTTCAAGCTTGAGTGCCTCTTTTTCTGCGGCAAGATTTCTTTCTCGAATAGCAACCATCGAAGACTGCTCTATATCATTGCGTAACTTTCGTCTAGATTCAATTGTTTCGATTAACTCAGTCATACCTTCAGCATCGAAACGATTGGAAGGATTAAAGAACTCCAAATCCGTTTGATTGAGTTCTGTTATGGCAACCGATTCAAGTTCCAAACCATTTTGAGAAAGTAAGGCAATTGCGCGTTCTTCAAGTCTTGTTTGAATACTTTCACGATTTTCATGCATTTCATCAAGCGTCATCTGTGAAGCAACAGCTCGTAGCGAACCGATAAACTTTCCCGAAAGTAGTTCAACAAGTTGATCAGGTTCTGTCGTACGACGACCTAATGTAGAAGCAGCATTCGATACTGATTCCGGTTGTTGAATCACCCGAACAAAAAATTCGGCTTTGATATCAACACGCATTCTGTCCCTCGATATAAGTGCGGCACTCTCGATCGCCACAACCGGTATCCGAACGACATTCAGATTAACCTCAGTAATTTCATGAATAATTGGAAGAACAAGTGCACCTCCATTAATGACAACTTTCTCTCCACCTAACCCTGTCCGAACGAAAGCCACCCCTCTATTGGAACGGAAATACAACCAATTGAGCATATAGACCACCATCACGATGACAACAATGATAGCGATCAACCAAATGATCAATGAACCTATGATATTTCCAGACATGACCGTTATCCTCTTTGAATCGCCTTAAAGGCTTTGGTTTGTGCTATTAAAGCGGTTTCCGTTGGCAGCCTCTCCATCGAAGAAGCACCATAAAACCCATGACAGTGAGTGGTATTTGACAATATATATTGAGCATCAGGAGGCATTGCTACAGGACCGCCATGCACTAGGATAAGCACCTCCGGGTTGACCGTGAGTGCTGCCTTTGCCCATGAATCAACTATTTTTGGACATTGCTCAAGTTGCAATGAGGTTTCTGCGCCGATTGATCCTCCCGTAGTTAAGCCAAGATGACAGACGATAATATCTGCACCTGCTTCAGTCATAGCCCGGGCATCGTTCTCGCTAAACACATAAGGAGTAGTCAATAACCCCTTTTGATTGGCCAAAGCTATCATTTCTACTTCTTGAGCATAGGATATTCCGGTCTCTTCAAGGTTGGCACGAAAGTTGCCATCAAACAGACCGACTGTCGGGAAATTTTGCACCCCGGAAAACCCGACTGATTGCACTTGATCAAGAAATTGATCGAATATACAAAATGGATCAGTACCATTGACGCCAGCGAGCACCGGTACATTCCGAACAATTGGCAAAACCTCATTGGCCATATCCATGACGATCTGGTTGGCATTGCCATAGGCCAAAAGACCGGACAATGAACCTCGACCTGCCATACGATAACGGCCCGAGTTGTAAATTACGATCAGATCAATTCCGCCAGCCTCTTCACATTTTGCGGATAATCCTGTTCCTGCACCGCCACCAATAATCGGCTCTCCCTGTGCCACCTTAGCGCGAAAGTTGTTCATTATTCTTGTACGATTTGATTCAGACATTTCTCATTATTCCCGTATTCTTGATCTCTTGCAAACAATCTGCAGTGGCCGAAGCAAATGCTGGATCGTTGATATGGCAGGGTAACCTCACGACTTTCCGTTTACTGGTTTCGATGATATTTGAGGTAATTGCATCGAATAATGCCTCATTGACTTCAGGAGAATAGAACGCCTCACCTGGCGCATCCAGTGCAGATACACCACCCTCAGGTAGCAACAGTCTGACCGGACCTTGCATCTGATTCACCTTATGGGCGATCCAGTTACCGATTTGTGTATTTTCTTCTGTGGTTGTACGCATCAATGTAACTTGTGGGTTGTGCTCAACGAATTGCCGGTCCTGAAATTTCTTAGGCACACTGCTTCGTGCTCCAAAATTAACCATATCTATAGCACCGACCGAGCCAATCCAAGGAGTTTCCGTGCGTATAAATGAATCGAATCTATCCTTGTCAGCTGCCATCACCCCACCTACGATCATGTCACAAACTTCGGTCGTTGTTAAATCAATAACTCCAGATAGCATTCGGCTGTCGACTAGTTTTTCCATTGAACGGCCACCCGTACCGGTCGCGTGAAAAACTAAACAATCAAATTGATCCTCAATATGCCGGATAATTTGTTGAACAGCAACTGTAGTAACCCCAAACATCGTGATTCCAAGACCAGGTTTTTCTTCCACTTCGGTACTATGCCCTAACTGTTTTTTGTCTGTCTGCCCTTGCTCAACCATTCCAACTAAAGCATTTGCCCCATTCGCAAGAACTTTTCTTGAAATAACATTTAATCCTTGTATATCAGTAACCGAGTACATCATGCAAATATCAGAAGGCCCTACGTACTGCGACACATCGCCGGAAGCTACTGTCGAAATCATGATCTTTGGAATACCAACCGGTAGCTTTCGCATGGCTGGAGTGACCAAGGCTGTGCCTCCTGAACCTCCTGCTGAGATGATACCGGCAATATCTCCTTGATGTTCCATCCAGTTTGCAAATGCCTCTGACAGGGCCTTGATAGATTTTCCCCTGTCTTTGCTGAAAACTGCTGAAGATGTTCCGGGATAATAACCGGCTACGATATGTGGAGGAATATCGGCCTTAGATGATTTTCCACTAGTTGAGAGATCCACCGTAAGCACTCTGATACCTTTATTCCTAATGCATGCACAAATGTAGTTGAGTTCATTCCCCTTGGTATCAAAAGTTCCTGCGACATAAATAGTTTCCCTTGTACTCGTTAAACCGGCTGAATCAGATTTGGTAAGCAAGGGCTGTGGACGGTCGTCGAATGGTCGATAAGGCAACTCCGAATCAGATTGTACAATCCGTTCTGTCCGTTTACTCCAATCCTGTCTTGACCATTTTGGGGGTGGTGTATATCCCTTCACAGCTATATCTTGGCTCTCGGTAACAGACATATCCGTGTCAATTGTGGACGGGAGCTTCGACCTTTTTTGACTTGTTTCTTCAGTAATTGAATTTTGAGTATCAGAGTCAGTGTTATATGCAGGCTCAATATCAATATCTTCATGCGAATGACGGCCAACTCCAAGTAGCCGCTCTTGCAAAGTCCGGTCATTTGCTAATTCAGCTGATGACATAATTCGTCCGATTTGACCATTTACCATGATGGCAATATCACGACTGACAGAAGTTGCCAAAGTAATATTCTGTTCGATAAGAAGAATGGATATTTGAGGATCTTCAGCCAACTCTAGTAATAGCTGTCGCAACTGTTCAACAATTACCGGAGCCAGTCCTTCAGTGGGTTCATCAAAAATCAACAGTTCCGGATCCTGCAATAAAGCACGCGAAATCGCCAACATTTGCTGTTCCCCACCGGAAAGCTGAGCAGCACCATTTCGCCATCGTTCCGCGAGACGAGGAAATGTACTGTAAATTCGGGATACTGACCATGCACCACCACTATCCATAAGACGCAGGTGTTCATCTACTGTGAGTGATGACCATAACCTTCTTCCTTGAGGCGTATAGCCGATTCCATTTGCTGCAATTTTGTAAGAAGGTAGTCCAGATAGCTCTTGACCATTGAACCGGATGGAACCGCTACCAATGGAAAGCAATCCCATAATCGCATTACACAAAGTGGTTTTTCCCATGCCATTTCGTCCCACTACTGCATGAATCCCTCCATCAAATTCAAGATCTACGCCTTGCAGAACATGAGAATGTCCATAGTAAACATGAAGCCCTCGAATCTGCAACCCCGTTTTTCGACTGGCTAGTCTAGCTTTAGACATGTCCAGAACCTAGGTAGAGTTGTTGAACTTCTACATCGTTTTCTATTTCTTCTGGATTGCCTTCCTTGAATATTCTTCCATTATGCATCATGGTAACACTTTGAGCGACTTGCAAAGCAACGTCCATGTCATGCTCAATAATGATATAGCCTATGTGTTCAGGCATTGACTGCAATATTTCGACTAGTACAGACCGCTCCGTGGGAGAAAGACCTGCTGCTGGCTCATCAAATAGAATGAGCCGGGGGGCCCCAGCTAAAGCAAGGGCAATTTCCAGTTGTCGTTGCTGACCATGGCTGAGATTGGCTACTAACCGATCACGTTCATCGGTCAAATGGACGACCTCTATCAGATTTTCAGCAGACTCCATTGCTGAATCATCAGATACAGGTCGTCGCAGTGAAAATCGCCCTCGACTTATTCCCCTGCATGCCAGAAAGACATTGTCAATTACCTTGAGGCCATGAAATAACAGGGATATTTGGTAAGTTCGACGAAGCCCACGACGAATCCGTTCATGGCTTGGCAGATCAGTGACATCCTCCCCAAACAAACGAACACGCCCAGCGGTAGGAGAAAAATCACCAGTTATGGCATTAAACAGCGTAGTCTTTCCGGCACCATTTGAACCAAGCACAGCGCGCCGTTCTCCAGATTCAACTGTGAGGTTGATATCTGCCATTGCTACTAGTGCACCAAAATGACAGCTTACGGATTCAAGCTCCAACGCATATCGTCCAGCACTTTGCAGTTTTGAAAGAGCACTAGCCTGCAAGCCAGCCATGGTGATTTTCTCGACTTAAACCCAAGTTTATTCACACCTCGGATTTTCTCGACTGACGGGCCCATACTGTAAAAAATCCTGATATGGCAGTCCGAATGTTTGGCTGACTTGACCAGTCACATTGATGGTCTTATTCACCAAATTATCATTGTCGTCAACCGTTACTTCTGTTAAAAATATATCAGCAATTGCTTGGCGCCTTTCGTCTAGACTCACTGTGCCTGTCGGTGTTTCAAATGTCAGACTTGACAAAGCAGTTCGCATTGCTTTCCCGCCATCCGATACATCCCCATTGACTTTGTCTAAAGCCAACAGTGTTGCTTTGGTGCTGATGTAGTATCCGTGTGCAAATAAAGATGGAGACGGAAAACCATCGGGAAATTGTTTTCGATATTGATCGGTAAATGCTTGCCAGAGTGGATCATCCCATGTGTCGGAAATTGGTCCGGCTGAAGGCATACCAACAACGTGTTCACGAATCCGGCCTCTAGACCCCAAAACGGTTTGGTCGACGGTGATGCTTCCGCCAATGAGCGGTAATTCCCCACCCGCTTGTCCATATTGTGTTAGGAAATTGATTGCGTCAGCACCACCTAGTGCAACATAAATCGCATCTACATCGTCAGGCAGGGCGGCAATAACTGAGGAGAAGTCTTTATTTCCGATGGGAACCCAAAAGCGAGCGTCAAGTGGTGCCTGTCCTCCGAGCCTGCAAAAGGGCTCAAGAAAACCAAAAACTTGTGTATATGGAAAAGAATAATCTTCTGCCAAAACTGCCAGTTTTCGGTAACCTTTTTCATTGTAAGCATATTCACCCAAACCAGCCATCCACTGCGCTCCATCCGTTGTGAAACGAAAAAAGTTATCTGCGGGCTCGCGAAGTGTTGTGTCTTGGGCTGCCGAGACACCGTTAACGAAAGTAACATTCGGCTGAGTTTTCGCATAATCCTTCAATGCTAGCCCCTCAGAACCGGACAATGGTCCAACTAATATCGGCACACCATCTTGCTCTACCAACTTCCTCGCAGCTCGCAAGGCACTATCGGGTGATGCATCAGACGAACCGGTAATCAGCTCGATTTTCTTGCCGCCTGCTTCATAGCCAAACTCTTCGAGTGCCATTTTAACACCTCGCATACCGTCCTCTCCGAGAACAGCAAATGCACCTTCAAGTGTTGCCAATGCACCCATCTTAATGGTGTCTTGAGCAGTCGCCGAGTTCCAGCCGGTGAAGGCCAGCAGAGTTAGTGAAATAGTAATAAGTTTTTTTATCATAGTTCTAATCTCCAGTTGATAAATTTATGAAGTTTCAATGGAATCTGCAGATTTCGTCCTCAGTTCATTTCCAATTTCATTAGGGCGAATCTTTCTAGAGTCGATAAGTCTTGTCCACAATTTCTTCCAAAGACCCAGTAATCCATCGGGAGAATACAACACGATCAGCAAAAATACTAATCCTATCACTGTGTTGAATCGTTCCCGATCAATTAAATCAATTGCAAAATTCTCAAGCAATACAAAAACAATTGCGCCGATAAAAGGTCCGATAGGGTGGCGCAAACCTCCCAAAACTGCGATAACAAGAATATCAATGATCACTCCGACACTAACTGAACCGGGTGATATTCTCCCATTAAACCAAACTAGTAATACACCAGCAGTTGCGGCAATAAATCCAGATAGAAAATAAGCAATCACACGATGTAAAACAATGTTATAACCCAACGATTGCATTCTTCTCGGGTTATCGCGTATCGCCTGAAGCGCAAGACCAAATGTCGAACGTGAGCAATAGACAACTGCCCAATAACAAAATGCCGCCACCACTAATGACAGATAATAAAATGGGATCGGATTACGCCAATAAATACCCAATATTGTGGGAGGCTCTATACCTGCATATCCTGTCCAACCGTTGAACAAAACATAGTTCTGTCGAACAAAGAAATAGAATGCCACGGCAATTGCCAGAGTAATCATTATGGTATAAATTCCCTCGGTGCGCACCGAAATCGTACCGATAAAAGCGCTAAATAAGGCTGCAAGCAGGATGGCCCATATGGATGTTATCCACCATGGCCAACCAAACCCCATTACGCCGACACTGTTTTCTCCAAAGATTGCCATCAAATACCCAGCTAAACCAGCTACGGTCAGTTGAGCCAAGCTGACCATGCCTCCATAGCCTGCCAACATCATGAGTGAAAGAGAAATGGTGCCAAGAATTAGTGAATAGGCGCCGATTTGAAATGTGAAGAAATCACTACTTATGGCAGGATAAATCAACAGAACAGCCGCGACAATCCATAGCGAGGGAGAATCATTAGTAAAAAAATGTCCGAATATGCTGTGCTGGCCTTTCATCATTTACCCATAATACCTTTGGGTCTTATAGCAAGAACCATTACCATGATTAAGAAAGTAATTACGACTCCATATGTTGGCAGATAGGCAAGGCCGAACTGTTCGGCCAAACCAATAATGACTGCGCCAATAGCGGCTCCTGTAATTGAGCCTAATCCTCCAACAATAACAACTACTAAAGATGCGAGTAGATAGCGAATATCTTCTCCCGGTGCAATCGAAAGGGCAGTTCCACCTACGACGCCAGCAAGTCCGGCAAGTCCAGCTCCTATGGCAAACACCAGCATAAAGATCAACTGTATATTGACTCCGGAAGCCGACAACATATCGCGATCATTTACCCCAGCTCGAATCATCATTCCGATTCTTGATTTGTTGAGAAATAACCACAAAACGACTCCTACCAATATTGCTAGAAGCATTACCATTAACCGAAATAAGGGGTATTTTAGATAGACAACCTCTCCGGAAGACTTGATGGCTGAAACGATGGGTAATGTGACTGAACCAAAAAGCCATTCAGGAGGAGTGAATTGATAGGTTGTTCCCGTCCAGACTGCGAGCATAAGATCAGCCGCAATAATTGAGATGGCGATGGTAACTAAGGTTTGACGAAGGTCATCACCTTCCATACGCCGAAAAACCAGTAATTGCATTAACATGCCGCACAATCCAACCGCGATAAAAGCAGCTATTAACCCTAGGTACCAGTTATTGCTAAACTCTGCAACTTCATAACCAATATAGGCACCAAGCAGGTACATGGTCCCATGAGCAAGATTGACATTACGCATCAGTCCAAAGATTAGCGTAAAACCGCTCGCGACCAGAAAATAAAGCCCGCCGAGAGTCAGTCCATTGATTAAGGTATTAACAAAGGTTTTTTTTCGACCAATTAGATCAATAAGCCATTCTGGCCACACGGAAAAAATAAGCCAAGCTAACGAGGCTATAGCGAGCAAAACAAAAACTGCTCGAGTAGGATGTTTATTCAGAAACCGCTGCACGGTAGAATGTCATAATTTATTGTGGTCTTGCGAGATAGGTGCCTCGTTAAGGTTAATCGATTGTAGATCAGTAATCAGTATGACATATTCGAATATCCATTCTACAGGGGTATATGCAAGATAAAGAAAGATTCTACACGAATATCTAGAATTGTCCCACAGAATATGCCCCGTTTCGATTGATTTATCATTCTCGACTCGCTCTTAATCACAAATATAGTTAACCTAAAAAACAGCCACTTCTCAAGAGCCTGGCATTGACTATTCAGATCAATGTCAGCGGAGATTGCTTTCAAGTTTAGCACCAACTCCTGTTGGATTATGGCGGAGTCTTTGGGTATCTATAAACTGGTCCTTACTTTTATTGGGATATGTAAGTAAGTAACCATTCCCCATAAGCAAATATATGTTTGAACCAATTTCATAATTCGAGTAGCGAAGGTAAATCGCACAAGAAGTCCCCCAGTCATCTGGCTCACATAGTAACCGGCAATACTTCATCATTCTCTCACTTTGAACCTTCATGAAATGTGAAATTTAATCTCGAATTTGTTACTATTCACTTTTATTAAACGGGTTATAGTAGCTTGGCAATCAACGAAGAAGCACTAGAGTTATCCAGAGTACCGCTGTTTTCTAAGTTGGATCCAGCAAAATTAAAGCTGATCGCCTTTACCAGCGAACGGCTAAATCTCGATACACAAGAATATCTATTTTTCTATGACGATCCTTCGGATTCCGTCTATTTGGTACTTGACGGTGTTTTGCAGGTCACTGTTGAACATGATGATGGGTCTGTTGATGTGGTTGCAGAACTTGAAAAAAACCAACTCGTTGGTGAAATGGGTGTTATTGCAAATACTCCTCGCACGGCCTCAATAAGGTCATCCGGAAGTAGCTCGGTTCTGAAGATCGAAGCAGATACCTTTATGACCCTGTTAACCGAAAATCCGAGCATGTCGTTATACGTTATGAGGGAATTAACTAGCAAGTTAAGCAAAACACATCTTCAACTAGTAGAGTTGAAAGAGCAAACAGAACATTAGTGTGATAATGAATACTCTCGAAAACCGTTTTATTGATCTTTGGTGCTCCCATTCAAAGAATCCAAACCGCCAATTTGCAAAGGATGTTCACGATCGACTAATTGAATATTACAATGAAGACTGGCGAAGTTATCACACCTTTGAACATATTCGAGATACCTTGCGATGGCTAGATGATTGTGAGGAACATGCGAAAGACAGCGATGCAATCGAGATGGCAATCTGGTTTCATGACTGTATTTATGTGATCGGTTCCAGCGACAACGAAGCACAGAGTCGCGATTATTTCCTTAACGTTTCAGAGGGAAGTTTCAACGAAAATTACCGTACCCGGGTGGCCCATCTCATCATGGATACCTGCCATAACGAAAAACCCGACTCCAATGATGGAGAGCTCATCGCCGATATAGATTTAACCAGTTTTGGCTTGACTTGGGAGGACTACTATACGGACTTTATCAATGTTCAGAAGGAATGCAGCATCCATAAACCAATAACATTCGAATCCAAAACCTTCTATCTAAAAAAGTTGAAAGAACGCAAAACGGTCTACTATTCGGATTACTATCTGCAACACTATGAAGCCTCAGCGCAACATAATATTGCGGTTCATCTTGACCAAATTACCCGACAATATCAAGAACTGGGAACCGTGTCATGAAGATGGTTCAAATTTCCTAAGAATCTCCGAAATTCGTATCTGAACAACTCCAAGCGAATGGTCAGATAAGAATTTCGTGTTTGCTTGCACACGCATTCGATTTCTGATCCTTTGATCATTTATCAAAAGTTTTAACCGCTCAACAAAAAGTAATTTGTTATTCGGAGTAACCAGAAAACCGTTTCGCTCATCTTCGATGATCGTGTCAACTCCGCCATAGTCATAAGCGAGTGATGGCAATCCATAGCTTGTTGCTTCAAGCAAGGCCATTCCAAACGCTTCATTCACAGACGGCCAGACATAACAATCGGCAACTCGAAACCAACGACCGATCTGGATTTGGTCGAGTTCTCCGGTAAACAGACATCGTTCACCAAAATTGGAAAACAAGGATTTTACTTGCAAAGACTTTTCGCCATCTCCAATGATAATCAAATTCCAACTCTCATCCAAAATCGACTCTAGTGCCTCATGTAGTTCATAATAAGAGTGCAGCTTATCACCAGATCTCATCATCGCAACACAAATCAACCATACACTCTCAATATCCAGATTCTTATATAAGTGTGAGAATCTCTTGCGATCTGACAATTGATCGTTTCGGTCTGGATAAGATGCAAACGGCATAATTTTTTTGATATTTTCGGAACTCGGTAGCAACTCCCTTATGCACTCTTCGTCTACCGGGTTCAGGCAGAAAATTGCATCGGCTGACTGTATACATTCCTTTGTTCGTTCATGACCCGTTGCCCATTTACCTCCAGCTTGTCGGGGAGCATATGAAGCTTCCGCAATTAAATACGGGATTTTTAAAAACTGGGCCAAATCAAGACCTAACCAGTCAGGAGATTTATAGTAGGCATGGTAGACAAATACCAAATCCAGTGTTCTGATCTCTGGGTCTTTTTTTAGTCGTTCAAACTCAAGTCTTATGGTATAACGAGACTCTTCTTGCCGCTTAGCATCACCCTTGCCTTCCCAACTACTGATCGCTGATAGGATTTTGACTGAGTGCCCTAAATTTTGAAACAATTCGATGAACAAATTTGCAATTTTCCTGTCACCTGATGGAACCGGGTGAAAGGGATGTTTCATTGGTGCATAAAATCCGATGATCATTCACTTAACATATCAACAAGCAGTTTTACATTGCGTTTTAGATCAAAAGTTTTTTCCATAGTCCTGCGCCCTTCACTACTCAATTCATTTCGGTATTCGGCATCCCTAATCAACCTCTCAATGGCGTTTGATAGTGCATCAACATCCTCCGATTGAACGATCAGTCCGTTTTTTTCATCTCGGAGTAATTCTGGAATACCGGATATATCTGTTGAAATACAAGCTAGTCTTTGGGATAAGGCTTCCATGAGTACATTAGGCAGTCCGTCCCGGTCACCATCTGAATCAATCCTGGAGGCTAAAACAAATATATCAGCTGTCCGATACTGCTCAAGAACTTTGCCAAAACTTAAAGGTCCTAGCCAGTCAATTTGTGTCTGTAGTTGCAAGGCCTTCGCCTGACTCTTTAAGCTATTCAACAACGGACCTCCCCCGATATGCACAAACTTCCAATGTAAATCTTCCGGTAGTTTTGCCAACGCATCAATGAGAATGTCATAGCCTTTTTTGGATACCGCTCGTCCAACTGAAAGGATCATTACTCGGGCTTGCTCCGTTGATCCATCATTGATGTGTTGTTTTCGGACATCCAAAAAACGTTCCAGATCCAAACCATGATACAGAAGTCGAATGTTGTCTGAACGAGAGCTCAAGCCCGAGAGATACTCTCGATTTGATGCTGTACAGGTAACCAACCACTCAAGACGGTTGAGTTTTTCTTGAATTTCCCACTTTTGAGATGTCCAGATATCTTTTGCATGGGCCGAACAACTCCATGGTATATCCGATAAAATAGAGCAATAACATGCTACCGATGCGGGAGTATGGAGAAAATGTGCATAAATCCAATTCCGATCTTCGGCGATTTCCCGATAAAGAACCATCGCCTGTCCAAGACGTCGAACCCTATTCACCGAGAAATCTCGCCTTAAATCTTGTGAAAACACCCGCAATAATTGCGTAAAATTTTTTGAGCGAAAGCTGTAAACTAATCCGAACAAGACCCGAAATGGATGCCATATGAGATACTCAGGCAAATATTTAACTTGGGCTTGAATCATACTGTGGATTGGGTGTACATCCCGATCAGTTGGATGACGAAGGGAATATATGATAAGGTTGATACCCGCCTTCTCAAGGGCCAATAACTCCTGTGCAATAAATGTTTCCGATAAACGAGGATAACCCTTAAGAATGACCGCGACTTTCTTCATCTCACATTGGGATACGGTTTAGATAGTGATAATATTGCAGATTGTTCAACACAGAAAAATGGTCCCTACTTTTGGAAAATGACCCAAATAAGATAGAGTCGTCAATTTACCGCTTTATTCTTAAGCATACCACCCGAGACCAGATTCTTATTCTACTCATTACGGTAGCCTCCATGCCGGTGATTTATGGCTCTCTAGAAGTGCCAAAGATCATCATCAATGGCGCCATCAATGGTAGCAACATTCCAGAGATGATTCTGGGTATACCCATGGACCAAATCAGTTATCTGCTGGTTTTATGTTTGATTTTTTTGCTGCTAGTGTTAATCGCCGGAGGATTGAAATACCTGAATAACGTCTATCGAGGCGTGGTCGGTGAGCGTATGCTTAGACGTTTTCGATACGATCTTTTCTGTCGCGTCTTACGGTTCCCAAATCAGCGTTTTAAGCACGTCTCTCAGGCCGAGATTTTGCCGATGATTACTGCCGAGACTGAGCCGTTAGGAGGATTTATCGGTGACGCTTTTGCTTTGCCTGCATTTCAGGGTGGCCTACTTCTGACTTATCTTTTGTTTATCTTTAATCAAGATTTTTGGTTGGGTCTGGCAGCGATCGCTCTTTATCCTCCTCAAATCTATTTGATTCCAAAGCTACAGGCCAAAGTTAATCAACTGGCCAAGCAGCGTGTTCAGGCTGTGCGGCATCTATCTGACAAAATAGGGGAAGGTGTCTCTGGGGTTAGTGATATACATCTCCACGGAACCGCTCGCTTTGAAAGGGCTCATATTTCGGCAAGGCTGGGAAAGATTTATCACATCCGATTTGACATATACAAGCGCAAGTTTTTTATCAAGTTTCTGAATAATTTCTTAGGACAGCTAACGCCTTTTTTCTTCTACTCAATTGGCGGTTATTTCGTGATCAAGGGTCAACTGTCTCTTGGTGCTTTAGTTGCCGTATTAGCTGCCTACAAGGATTTGTCTACACCCTGGCGAGAATTGCTAAAGTTTTACCAAATTACCGAAGATGTACGTGTTAAGTACTCGGAAATCATTCAGCAGTTCCAGCCTGATGCAATGCTCAACCCCAAATTGCAGGAGGATCAGGACATTCAACTGAACACCGACAAAACACCACTTGTTGCGAGTGCACTGCATTACAGTGAAGATGAGTATGTCAAATCACTCGATGGTGTTAGTCTCTCTATCAATCCCGGCGACCATATTGCAATTCTAGGTCCTGGGGGTAGTGGTCGCAACAATCTAGCCAAGCTGCTGGTGCGCTTACTCGAACCGGACAGCGGACAACTTAAGCTTGGGGATAATAATCTTTCCGAGTTGTCTGAAGTGGTCCTAGGTCGAAAAACAGCCTATGTTGACTCATCGTCATTTGTTTTCAATGACACTGTTTATGCCAATTTATTCTATGGATTGAAGTATCGACCTGTTCAAAGTCCAGACTATAGTGATAGCGAACTGGCAGCCCGGAAACGTGATATCTCTGATTCAGAAAAAAGTGGAAACGCTACCGATGATATTCATGCTGACTGGGTTGATCTTGAGTCTGCCGGCCTAAATTCTCGTGAGGCACTCGACTCCCGACTGTTGAATATTCTGAATATCACGGAACTCGAAAACGATATATATCAGCTTGGCCTTTATGCAACAATCGATCCAGATTCTGAACCTGAATTCGCTGGGAAGATTATGCAGGCCCGACATGCCTTCAGGGATAAATTGGCATCCAAGGAACTCGGAAAACTGGTTGAACTACTGGAACACTCCCGCTACAACGTGAACTTGAGCGTTTCTGAAAATCTGTTTTTTGGGACACCAATTAAAAATGATCCGGATTTCAGTAGTTTGATTAATGAACCCGTGGTGCAATCTGTTCTCGATTCATCTGGTCTTGGCAAAACCCTGTTTGAAGTTGGCATCCAGGGTGCCAAAGTGCTTAGCGAAATCTTCTCAGGGGTACCGGAAGGATCTCCCCTTTTTGAACGATTCAGCTTTGTTGAATCTGACAAGTTGCCCATTCTCGAGAAAATATCCAAACTGCCGGAAGACATCGACAAGAGCGAAGTCAACGAGACTGAAGTTGAACTTATTTTTGGTATATCCATGAAGTTGACTGTTGCACAACATCGTCTGGGGCTCATCAATGAACCGATCCAGGAAGCAATTGTAACCACACATCTTCAACTCCGAGAAGCACTCGGTGAAGAAAATGAGCTGATCGAATTCTACGATCGCGATCATTTCGTCAAGCGCTTTTCCATCCAGGACAACATTCTGTTTGGACGCATTGTTCATGGTCAAGTCAACGCCCGCGACAAGGTGGGTAAGCTGATGGATGACTTTATCGAAGAATCGGATCTAAGAAGAGACGTTCTCTCTGCTGGCTTCAATTACCGGGTTGGTGTTGCCGGTGCCAGGCTAACTGCCAATCAGCGCCAGAAACTGACGATCGCCCGGGCTCTGGTAAAAAATCCGGATATTCTGGTCTTCAATGATGTACTCGCGGCATTTGACAAGAAAACGGCAATCAGGATTCTCAATCAGGTACTTTCCTCATTACAGGGAAAGGCAGTAATCTGGATTTTAAATGACGCATTTTCACTCGATGAATTTGACCGAATAGTGATCATGGATAAAGGTAAGGTACTCCATGAAGGCACTGCATCAGAAATCCAAGGAAAATCCGAGGTGCTCGATTTTCTTTCTTGAGCTTTCGACAGAAATGTCGATCGAAAATACTGGCCAGAAATCTCCTATGGAGCAGGCTAACTGGAGTTCATTGCAGAGAATGAAGAACGTGATCTAGTCGCTAAATGGCATCTTGAAAACTGATCGGATACGCAATAAACACATTAAGCGCCAACTGGTTAATGGGATGAGCAGATTCGTAAAAATTCTGAACTTTTGTCTGCTTGAGTTTCGCTCCATCAATCAGAACCCGTTCATGGAAACACATTTCTCCTGCCTTAACCAAAAAAGGCACATAACCTGCCTAGGGATGCGAATAGTCTACTCTCTTAATCAGTTCTACATCATGTATGCCTGATCACAAGTGAATCCTAGAATAGGTTTCTAACATCAATTTCGAAGTGCCTGCCTAGAGTCGAGTTTTGCATTCGGACTCCACCAATTGCTTTATGCATGTATATTGATAACAAGTCCGATTCTGCACTTTCGTTGTCATTTCAGCAAAAGGATATCGAGTTGTGGAGTAGAAAACTTGATGCAAAACAGCACCTCCCTCTTCCCGAAAGTCTAAAGGTGTAAACTAGAGCAGTTCAATACGAAGATCACTTTATCGATTCCAGTTCTTTGTTGTTTGCATAGGCCGCGATCCATTAGAATTCCAGTTCTATGTTGCGGAAGAACAAAGACATATTCGTCAATCGATCAGGATTTACCGATGGAAAGTCAGGATTGATAATTTCAAGTCGATTCAGAAATCATTCAGCGGAAGGCTCGGGACCAGATTCTATAATATCTCTATTTATCAAGTCATTGGCGATAGATTATCGTATGGAAATTGGAGTATAGTGCAATATCTCTTCAGGAAAAAATCAAAAATAAATACTTAACATTGGTAAGTAAATCAGTTAGATGATGATTTAGATTTGTAACCTTTTTGGAGAATTCATCATGAAAATTTCTTCAAAATTGGCCGTAGTTGGTTGTTTTGCAATAATGGGCACACTTGTCCTGTTCTCGCCACAGCAGGCACAGGCACTGTGTTTCAATTGCAGTGACACCAATCTAGACCCTGTCATGCCTTACGTCGCACCTCCAAATGTGGACCGGCTCCATCAGTGGTGCATTGAAGAATGGCAAAAATCACACGCCTTTACTGAACAGCAGTGTAAGGGTGTAGATGTCAGGGGACTCGTATCAACCCGCTTCCTTCGATGTAGCTAGCTCATTTTCACAAAAGGTATTCACGGTGTCGGGTCAATGTCAGATGTGATCACGGTACCTCTTCAACTACACTGTACTCTGGTTTGCACAATGATGTCTTGAATTTCCGTGAGGTGCAAAAGCTTAGACGTTGCAAGGAAAATTCTGGCAGGACCATGAATACTCATTGCGAACCGCTAACCAATCAAGATATCCAGAATTCCGCTGTTGGTGTGGGCTGGTGGTACTACTAGGCAAAACAACACAACACCCAGCCAAATACAGGGGGCAGTGAAACTTGCTACCCCCTTTAATGCCTGTAATCATACCCTAGTCTGAGCGGCTTTTGGGTATTATTCGGCAAATCTTGGCGACAATCGAGAAAGTTCATTCAACGTGGTATAACCTTAGATTTTTTGGGTAGTTTTGTTACTAATATATATAGTTCCCTAATAAATCATGTCAATGTGGCAAGCTCCTATAGTTTTCATGCTGGCCTGGCCCACTGACTATTTTCCCCATTTTTGGCGTGCCTAGACCGCTTCAAATTTTCGCAAACGAATAACTCAATCTCGAATCCAGATCGAGAAAACCCCACCATTTACCTTGTTCTTACAACAGGACTTTTCGACCAAAACAGATATGCTTCATGTCATAAAATGTTTGACGGAGCCCCAAAATCCTGTCACTGATCATACGATTTCACTTATAGGGATCTGCCGCATCTCGCAATCCATCACCAAGGAAGTTGAAAGCCAAGATCACAATGATCACTGGAACTACCGGGAGCATCAACCAGGGATAGAGTGCCACGACATTGATATTTTGTGCTTCATTCAACAATACCCCCCAACTTGTGATGGGTGGGCGAAGTCCAAGTCCCAAAAAACTCAAAGCTGTCTCACCCAATATCATGCCTGGAATGGAAAGCGAAGCAGATGCAATTAGATGACTCATAAATCCCGGCAATAAATGACGACCGATAATTCGCTTAGGTTTAGCACCCATCAATTGGGCAGCAGTACAATAATCTTCCTCACGTAACGACAGTAATTTGGAACGAACTGCTCTTGCTAATCCGGTCCAATCCAGCAAGGCAAGAATCAAGGTGATTCCAAAAAACACCAGTATTGGACTCCAAGTTACAGGTAAAGTTGCAGACAGGGCCATCCATAAAGGCAGTTCAGGAAAAGATCGCAATATCTCAATTAATCGTTGAATAATATTATCGATCAATCCTCCGAAATATCCCGCGATCCCGCCGATTACAATGCCAAGAACAAAACTCAAGGCAATTCCAACCAGCCCGATAGTTAGAGAGATCTTCGCACCATACAAAATTCTTGAATACATGTCACGCCCAAGTCGATCTGTTCCAAACAAGAACAAATATCCGTCAGAAGCTGGACAAACAAAATGTACGTCCGTTTCAACCAATCCCCAAAACTTGTATTCATCACCACGACAGAAAAACCGAAGTTTTTGAATATTTTGGGTATCGGATGTGTATTCCCGCTTCAGATTCTCCATATTGAGTTGATAGTTGTAGCCGTAAACAAACGGACCCACAAAACTCCCATCATGAAACAAATGTACCTGCTGTGGAGGTGCATAAATGTAATCAGTATGGCGTGTATGGAGGTTATAGGGAGAGAGAAATTCACAGAATAACGCCATAAAATAAATAATGGCTAAGACTATGCTTGACCCAACAGCAAGCCGATGTTGCTTTAGTTTTAGCCACATTAACTGCCACTGCGAAGCAAGATACAACTTCTCCTGTTCAGGCGTTAACTTTTCTACTGAATGAGGATCGAATGGTGCTTCGGATACATAATGAGTCCTCATTTCGTCGCTCCTCCCTGCAAACGTATGCGGGGATCCAGTATTGCAAGCAAAATATCGGAAAGCATGACACCGATCACGGTTAGCATCGCCAAAAACATCAGAAATGAACCGGCTAGATACATGTCCTGACTTTGCAGGGCATTGAGCATCATCGGACCCGTAGTCGGTAATGAAAGCACAATAGCAGTAATTTCAGCACCTGAAATAACACTAGGAAGCAAGCTGCCTATATCCGCGATAAAGAAATTCATCGACATCCTGAGCGGGTATTTTCGAACTAATTTCTTTTCTTGCATACCTTTGGCACGAGCCGTGACCACATACTGCTTTTGCAATTCATCAAGCAGATTAGCCCGAAGTCTGCGTATCATGCCCGCAGTACCGGAGGTCCCTATTACTACTACTGGTATCCACAAATGCTCAAGTACTGAAAAAAACTTATCGATTCCCCAAGGCTGGTCAATATATTCCGGATCCATCAAACCACCGATCGAAGTTCCAAAATACACATTGGCAAGGTACAGCATCACCAAAGCCAAGAGAAAATTAGGCGTTGCGAGGCCTATGAACCCGAGAAAACTCAACCCATAATCCCCCCAACTGTATTGATGAGTCGCTGAGTAAATTCCAATTGGAAAGGCGATCGCCCAAGTGAATATAATCGTAACAACTGAAATAATGATGGTTAAAAACAATCGATCTCCGATCACTTCATTGACCGGCAGTCCATACTCAAATGAATAACCATAGTCTCCAACCAACATGCCCGATGCCCATACGAAGTACTGCTCATATATCGGCTTGTCTAAGCCGTACTCAGCCCTCAAAAATTTGATTCGATCAGGATCAACTGACTCCCCTTGACTTTGTAATTCAGCGATATACGTTTCCAGATAGTCTCCAGGTGGTAACTGGATAATTACGAACACCAATACACTGATCACGAATAGAGTCGGGATCATAAATAACAGCCTTTTCAGGATATACAGGATCATCAAATCGACCTAAGAAATTCCGGTTTGGAATTATTCATCGAACCAGAACGTGTCAGGAGAATAAATACCAAAATAGGATGTTGGAAACCAGGCATACAATCCCTTAACGGGTATATTCTTCAATTTATCATTGATAACTATCGGCTGTGGAACTGCGTTCACAATCCCAATATTGAAAACCTCATCCGTATAGATTTGCAACATCTCGCTCCAGATTTTCTGTCTTTGTTGAGCATCGGTAATTTCTGACCATTGTCGATATAAGTTGTACAACTGACGCACTTTTGGAAGATCAGGTTCCTCACCAACCTCACCTCCAGTTTCGTGATATTGTCCCCAACGCGACCATTGATATTGGTCTTGGCGGGTTGGTGCCAGTTCGCCTGGGCTAATCTCAGCCGTAGGCAAGGCATTTTCCAGACCAGTCCAAACCGACATCATGACATCACCCGAGAAAATCCGATCCCGAAATACTTCACGTTGTGAGGGCTTGGTATAGACCTTGATGCCTATCTTCAGCAAACTGTCATGAATCAATTCCAGTATATCCGTCTCTTCCGTAGACTCACCCGCGGTGTGGATAATTACCTCGAGAGGACGACCATCGGACATTAAACGAAGTCCTCGATCGTTACGTTCTTCGAGTCCAATTGAATCGAGCAATGCATTGGCCTCTTGCAGATCATATCGGGCCCATCTTTGCATTTCATTTCCGTAAAAGATTGAATCTGGCAAAACTGTATTGCTACTCTCGTTGGCGAGGCCATAATAAATGACCTGATTGATCTCACGCCGATTGACCGCAAGTGATAATGCTCTACGGAAACGAACATTTCTAACTAAATTCCGCCAAACTTCATCCCGACTGTTTAGATTTGGATACAGGGCTTTGTGAGCCCCGTTCAGAGTCTTCCACAACAAAACATCATAGCCATTTCGCTGCTCACCTTCTTTCAGAAATGTAAAGTTATCAAGTCTCAAATAATGTCCCTGAAGATCAGACTCACCCGCCCCAGCCTTAGCTGGAATCAAACTGCTTGAAACGATATTGATCTGAACTTGATCGATATACGGAAGTTGCAACCGATTCTCATCAACTCGATGGAAGAAGGGATTTCTCTTAAATATATACCGCTCGGCTGGTGGGCTTGTGGTATTCACCCAAGGCTGGAGTGAAGGCAATTCGGGATTTGTCAATTTATATTGCCTAGCTTTCTTGAGAAAAAAACCAGACCAGTTTCGACTGCCTCGACTTTTGGCTTGTTCATCGAGTGCTTCGCGATCTCCATACTTTGGATGATATGATTCCAAATAGTGACGCGGCATGTAGATGAATAGAGGCCTCGGTGATGCTAACTCAATCAGGAAATGTGGGTTTGGGCGACTCCAGCGATAGACGACAGTTAACTCATCAGGAAACTCGACAATTGGTAACTCACCTTCTACTCGAAACGTATTCGGTGGACCAAATGGAAATAACTCATCGTTGTTGGCTACATCTTCCCAATAGAATCGAAAATCATCAGAGGTAAATGGCTTGCCATCTGACCAGCGATGCCCCTTGCGCAGACGAAAAATGAATTCGCGTCCTTCATAAACTTCATAAGATTCCAGAATATCAGCCGTCAATTGTAAATCTCGGTCGAATCCAACCAATCGAGAATACCCAAAAACCACCATCCGACGAATGTCCTTCTCCTTGCCCATAAGCATGCGCAATGTTCCGCCGTATTTTCCAGTTTGCATATCTTGTTTTTTGATCTCCATAATCCGTGGATTTTGGGGCAATCGGTCTGACATTGGAGGTAGCTCTCCAGATCGCACAGCTTGAACAAGAAAGGGTGGCTCATGGTCTGTGGAGGCTAAATTGGTCTGTGTGATAAGAAAGAAGGACGCAACGATAGCCGAGAAGCGGAAAAACGATTTTCGAATCAATTCATACCTCCATCAAAACACTGTGACCTTGCTTAATTTCCTGCAACTGAAGACTAACCGATTCTTGAGATCGAAACGGGGCTGACCATGATTTCGGTTCAGAGGCTTGTGATTCTAGAGTGCTGTCAAAATCAAGAGGTTTGGCAAGATCGGGGTGCGGGACAGCACCCAATAACGCTTTTGTGTATGGATGAACTGGATTTTCAAACAAAGAATCTCGATCGGCAATTTCAACTAGCCTACCACGACACATCACACCAACTCGGTCAGCAATATACTTCACAACTGCCAGATTATGGGTAATGAAGATAGTGGTCAATCCAAGTTCGGTTCGCAAGTCCTTTAGCAGATTTAGAATCTGTGCTTGTATCGAGACATCTAGAGCTGATACAGGCTCATCACAAATCACAAAATCAGGTTTCAAGGCAAGCGCTCGAGCAATTCCCAGTCGCTGGCGTTGACCACCAGAAAAACTGTGTGGATAACGATTCAAAAATCGCGGATCTAATCCAACCACACGAACTAATTCCTTAACAAATTCACGTTGATAATCGATGTCTCCAATCTCATGAATCAACAGGGGTTCGCGAATAATGTCGAACACAGTCATTCTGGGATTTAGAGAACTGAATGGATCCTGGAAAATAAACTGCATCTTACGTCTGAACTGGAACAAATCGTCTCCCTCAAGAGCCAGTATATCAATCCCTTTTTTGGAAGTTTTGTCATAGTAAATAACATTACCTTCGTCTGGGGATAGTGCCTTCATCAGAATCTTGGAAAGGGTGGTCTTGCCACAGCCGCTTTCACCAACCAGCCCGAAGCACTCTCCCCGATGGACTTCAAATCCAATCCCCGAAACAGCCTTAATTTCAGGCACCTCTACTTTTTTGAAGATCGGGTTGTTCTTAATTCTGAATGATTTGCTGATATCGCGAACCTCCAGATGTACCCGATTTGCTGGTAATTCCTTAGCGGGTTCCATTCGTAACAGTTCTCCTACTGATGATTCGATATTTCGAACCGGAGTCAGTCTTTCATCAGGTTTCATATCAAAATGAGGGATTGCTTTTATCAACGCCTTTAAGTATGGGTGCGAAGGATTGCGAAAGATATCTTCAATAATCCCTGATTCCATAATTTGGCCGTGGTACATTACCACCACTTCATTGGCAACATTAGCTACCACACCTAAATCGTGGGTAATCAATAACACAGCCATATTTAGCTCACTTTGCATATCTGATATTAGTTTCAGTATTTGAGCCTGAATAGTCACATCAAGAGCAGTGGTCGGCTCATCCGCAATCAAAATGGCTGGTCTGCAAACTAGAGCACATGCGATCATTGCTCGTTGTCTTAGACCGCCAGACAACTCGAAGGGATAGGTATCAATGGCTCTTTTTGGGTCCGGAAAACCAACTCGATCAAGCATATCTTCTGATAGTTTTAGGGCTTCAGACTTGTTAACATCACGGTGCAATAAAACAGCTTCAGATATCTGATTTCCGACTGTATGTACAGGGGATAACGAAACCATGGGTTCTTGAAAGATCATGGATATCCTGCCGCCTCGGATAGAGCGTATCTGTTTGCTCATCGGGTCCAGTGAGACGATTTCGGTTGAATTTCCACTCTCTGGATCATTAAAACGGATACTGCCTTGAGTGATTTGAGCCTTCTTTGGCAGAATCTGCATGATTGCTTGTGCAGTTACCGACTTTCCAGAACCCGATTCACCAACTAATGCAACAGTACGGCCTTGAGGTATAGTGAGACTGATATCTTTTACCGCAGGGATTCGACTGTTATGATAGTCGAACTCAACTTGAAGATTCTTAATTGTGAGGATGTCTACCATGTCATCCTAGTGTATTGCGTTTGACATGAATAATAACCGTATTCTATTAGTTAATTTATCCAAGTAGAAGGAATGAACATCTATTTGACCAACCAGAATAAAAAATTCCAAAAAAGTCACACATAAGCACAAACACGGCCATCAACTAGGGAGTCATGCCCATCTGCCAAAATACAATTTCAAGTTCCACAGCCTTACGAAAACGGGCGCAAAGGGAGTGCCAGCGGGGAGCTTTATAGAAACTTGGACCCAAACGTCGTTCAAAGGCCCCGTCCAAAAGCTCGCCTATAGACTTTGCTGCATTCTGATAATCAGCACCTCCATAGGTATTGATCCACTCACCATAGATGCTCGATTTGGATTCTTTCATCAAACGATCGCCAATCTCACCGTAGCCCATAACACAAGGTGCTAGAGTTGTCAGCAAATCAAGAAGATCACCGCTGTAGCCGGATTCCAGCACATAACGGGTATATGCGAGGTTTTCTGTTCGCTCAGGTGTCGCCGCTAGATCATCCGATGAGATTCCGGCAGCTTGGCATGTGCGAACATGAAGTTGCATCTCCTCGGATACCAATGTATGAACCATGGAAGAGGCGGCAATCAACTCGTCATAATGTTCTGATTTCACAGCCGCAAGGGCCCAAGCCCTGGAAAAGTGGGTAAGAAACACATAATCCTGACGCAGATAATGCAAAAAAGCAACTCGCGGTAGACTGCCATCGCTTAATTTTTCCACAAATTCATGGCGGGTATAGCTCTCCCAGCCATCTCCTGAATTTTCGCGCAAGCGACTGAAAACATTTCCGTAATGAGGCATGTGACTCATCTCTTTGTTATTCATCAACAACCCCATAATTTTTTGCCATTTTCCCTCCAAAAAACCTGTAAGATTTCCAAAGAGACATCG
>JAPOUQ010000080.1 GCA_026708585.1 Gammaproteobacteria bacterium | reverse complement strand
TTGCGCCGGAGCGTAGATCCCGGACGGCTTTGGCAAAGCCATTTTTCAATAACCGGATGTCGTTATCTTCACCGGCCCGATTGGCTTTTGAAGTGCGTACATGAATGAGCAAAGTATCGTTTTCGGATTCCTCAAGATCATTCCAAGTCAAAGCGGCAATCTCGGAACGGCGTAATCCGGCCATGAAGGCAAGGGCTACGATGGCCTTATCAAGTGGGTTGCTATGGTGAGCATGGAAACCGCATTGTCATAGCCTCAAATCGAATGAAAACGGCTGACTGGACTTCCATGCGCGTACCAATCATGGGATATCAGTCAATGCGGGTTATTCGGCGAGACCACGACACATTTTCGACCAATTTTTCGAAATGATGGCTGCGAATTGTTGGACAAAATTCGAAGCCATAGAGGGTGAATTACTCGATAAGCCGGATTATCGAGTAATTCGTTTTTTTAATTACTTGACAAGGCTTCCATTGCAGGAGGTCCGAGATCTAGCCAAACACTTGCCATGATTGGATAAATTCACACATCCTATGTCGCACTTTGTTCATTTGTTGGGATAAACCCCAAACCGATCAACTGGATCGAGACGTGAGCAAATATTCGGGGCGTTGTCCGCATGAACGGCTAGTAGATTCGGGGGAGGACACGGGTCCATTTGCTAGAAAAAACGGCAAACTGATGATGATGAGGCGGCTTACCGTTATCGATGGTTCCGTCGCTAATCTTCGCCTCCATGATCTGGCCATTGTTGTGCTGCGTGCAAAACACGCAAAATTGTCACGGCACCGGGGCCTTCGGCATAGACGACGACGTAGTTTCGGCGCACGACCAGCTCGCGGGTACCTTCGATCCGGCCCACGCGGTACATCTGGGGATGCTTTGCCAGCCTTGATGTCTTGTCCTCGATCTCATCCTTGAGAGCTTGGGCGGCGGCCGGATTATGATCGGAAATATAATCGACAATAGTCAGTAGATCTGCGATGGCCGTGGCTTTCCACTCAGGATCGGGCACGGAGCTTCTCATCAATCCGCGCCTGAACCTCCTGCATCGTCCGGGCCTGGGGCTGGGCGAGGCGTTGATCA
Source organism: Gammaproteobacteria bacterium (assembly GCA_026708585.1). GTDB lineage: Bacteria > Pseudomonadota > Gammaproteobacteria > Arenicellales > Poriferihabitantaceae > Poriferihabitans. Next base: position 50,591 of record JAPOUQ010000080.1, on the reverse strand, counting down.
TCTAATGCCTCCTGCACCTTGGACCGAAACCAGGCGTCGTAGACGTCCGGGTCGGAGGCCAAGCCTGCAGGCAACCCGCCTTCTGCCGTTACACGGGTCAATAGGATGCGTACCGCATCCGAGAGTGTCAGACCAACGCCAGCAAGCACTTCCGAAGCTTGAGCCTTGAGCTGATCGTCAACACGAACATGAAGCATGGATGTTTGGGCAGGCATGGCAGTCCTCCTGATTCGAAACTCTAATTGTATCTCGTTCGAGATACGAATTCAAATTGAGGCCAAACTAATTGGTTTGATATGCGCGTTTTGTATTTGAAGCAAGTGAGTCCCATACGATCCCGGCAGTTTCGGATTGCTCTTGAGTGATCAGGTTTGAAAATATGGTTAGGTCACTCATGGTTGTTTTCTCCTGGTTTTCTAAATTGTGTGATTAACGATAAGGGTAATTGACTGTCTCACCGATAAAGTAAAATCAATCGCAACGGGAATGACGAAATACCTTATGAGTAAGCATGAACTTTGTTATCTGAGCGGGGTTGAAGCCCTATCGAAATTTGGTCGTGGTCTCTTATCCCCAGTCGAGTTAGTGGAAGCCATCGTCCATCGATCAGAAGCATTACAACCCCAAATCAATGCCTTCACTGATCAATATTTTGATCAGGCCATGGATCAAGCGAAACTAGCTGAAAAACGATATAGGAAGGGGCACGCGAGGAAACTTGAAGGTTTGCCCATCGTTGTTAAGGATGAGTTTCGACTGTCTGGAACGCGTAGAACTTCATGTTCAATAGTTTTCCAAGATCGCGTAGATGATGAAACGGATGTGATCATCGATCGCTTATTGCGTGAGGGAGCGATTGTGATAGCCAAGACTACTGCACCTGAATTTTGCCTGCTGGGTTCATGTCATTCAAAATTATTTGGTGTGACTCGTAATCCCTGGGATCTGAGGTTAGCACCGGGTGGCTCCTCTGGAGGAACCGGTGCTGCACTTGCCGCCGGTATGACTACTTTGGGTACGGGTACAGATATTGGTGGATCAATTCGAATCCCGGCAGCCCAGTGTGGTGTTGTAGGATACAAGCCCCCATATGGACGTAATCCAGAGGTGCCAGTTTTCAACTTAGACTTCTACAGTCACTCTGGTCCAATGACTCGTTCTGTGTTCGACATTGCTCTCATGCAAAATGTAATTTCGGGGCCGCATAATCAGGACATTGCTACATTACGAAGTCGTGTTAAGCTAAGTGTGAGTGATACATTGTCTGACCTGAAAGGTTGGAAGATCGCTTGGTCCATGAATTTTGGTTTTATGGAAATCGACAGAGAGGTTGAACAAAATACTCTGGATGCCTTACGCTTGTTCAATGATCTTGGAGCGACTGTCGAGCAGGTTGATCTTGGCTGGACAGAGCAGATCATTCAGGCGGCGCACAGTTATTGGTCGCATAACTGGGCGGTGAATATTTCCCATTTACTGAATACGCAACGGGAGAAACTCACAGATTACGCAATTTACTTTCTTGAGCGGGCATCCAAGTCGAAAGCACAAGATTATTTGCGATCTCTGCAAACAACTGTTGATATGTATCGAAATTTCGGTCCATTGATGGATCAGTATGATTTGTTCATTTGTCCAACCCTAGCAACCAATCAGATTCCAGCTGAGTACACTTGGCCTGATAGTGAAGTTACCATCAACGATCAAAGCGTGATTTCCTATGAAGAAAATTGGTCCTTGACATACCCATTCAATATGCTGAGTCGTTGTCCAGTCCTAGCGTTACCTTCCGGTTTTGCAGGTAATGGCGTGCCGACAGGTATTCAGATCGTATCTCGAACCTTCGATGATCAAAAAGTGATTGAAGCAGGAAAAGTATTTGAAGCGAATACTGATTTTCTAAATCAATGGAAACTTGATCCGAAATTACCGATCAACTGAAGTTTGAATGTAGCTGAGCTTTTGACATGTATATTGGTAATCAATATCCGAAAAACCAGATTTGTGGTCCCCGATGCCCTAAGAATTGCCCCTTGCCATGTTATACTTTACCTTGTTAATTCAATTTTCGCTCAATGATTTTGAGTCCAGAGTAATGCCAGTATCAAAACCCCTACTATGGACTGATCTTCGTCGAGAGCTGACTGTATTTTTCTTGATTTTACTCTTGCCCTCGCTCTATGGGTGTATACCTGCTGTGGTGGGAGGGGCGATTGGAGGTGCCGAACTGATTTCTGAGGAGCGCACCGTCCAGCGTTTCATCTCTGACAACAATCTTGAAATCAAGATTCGTGGGTTAAACAAACAAGATGAATCACTCGCGAATACCAATATCAGCGTGACCGTTTTCAATGGATGGGTACTATTAACTGGTGAAGTTGCATCAGAAGAGCAGAAAAAGAAAGCGGAAGATACATCTAAATCATTTAAAGAGACCCGAAGAGTTATCAATAAATTGGAGTTGTCTGGACTCGCGGGTTTGGGTAGCGGAGCGAATGATACAATAATCACTGGAAAAGTGAAATCAACAATGGTAGTTAGTCAGGATGTTCGGGCTACCAAAATCAAGGTTGTCACAGAGCGCGGTATTGTCTATCTCATGGGCTTGGTAACCAAGGAAGAAGGTGAACGCGCTGTTGAAGTTGCAAAAAATATCAGTGGTGTTCGAAAGATTGTCAAAGTTTTCGAGTACCTTATAGATTAGATTTTGTGTTTCGGTCTTACCGTTCTGCGGAGTAAGATGATTGAACCCAACTATTCTGTAAAGGCTGATGACGGGGCGTTGAAGGACATTATGAGTATGAGAGGTCAAGGAGTCGGACAATGCCGATGGGTTCAACGCACCCTTTACCAATCCTGAATGAAAACACTACCTCAGTAATTCCAAATGGCACTTAGATTGAGGTAAATTAACTGCGATCATAATCGGCATTTTTGAAGCCCACGATGATTCGTATTCTCTTCTCGGGATCACCATTCACCAATATTTTGCATGCTCGACCAAGGCTCTTGAACGGGTAAGCGATCACCACGTTGTAGTAATTCAATCGAAACATTGTCAGGAGAACGGATGAATGCCATCCATCCATCTCGTGGTGGTCGATTTATGGTGATGCCCTTGTCCATTAGTTGTTGGCAGATATCGTAGATATTATCAACTTCATAGGCCAAATGCCCAAAGTTACGACCACCTCCGTATACCTCGGGATCCCAATTGTAAGTTAACTCCAGAAGTGGTGCGTCATTAGTTGTGGCATTATCCTTGTCTTCTGGTGCAGCTAGATAGATCAGGGTAAAGCGGCCTTCTTCACTTTCGAAACGTCTGATTTCAGTTAGTCCAAGACAATCGCAATAGAACTTGAGCGAATCGTCAAGGTCAGCAACTCGGATCATTGTATGGAGGTATTTCATAATAGTATTGATAATTTCTGTTGTTGAGTTAAGCGACAGGGTCGCGTTTGAGGGATTGACACATACAATGTATACCACCCCCACCAGGTGTAATCATCGACATATCAGGATCGTAAATCTTAAGTCCTAGTGCACGGGCTTTTTCTTTTAGTACTTTGCTTTTTTCGGGAAGTAAAATACGATCTGCACCTAATGACAGGACATTGCAACCCAAATTAAGTGTATCCTGAAAAGGTACTGGGACGAGCTCGATATTCTTTGACTTGAGCCACTTGACGATTTCAGGGTCAGTGGATTCCAGACAGACAGCAGCTAGTTTATGAGCGAGCATCACTATCATGACGTCAATGTGGACATAAAACGGATCGATATCCGCAAGTTTAACTTCCCATCCTTCTGCTTCAAACCAACCTTTGATTTGCAAAACCGCTTCATATTGGCTTCGACCTTCATAGCCTTCCCATCCAAGAAGTAAAGTGCCAGGCTCGATGGCATTGAAGTCACCGCCCTCAAAGGTACCTGCCGTAACATAGTCATAGATCGGTATGCCAAGTTCAGAATAAGCCTCGATTGCCCGTTTTCCCCTCGTCGCCACCAATTTGCCATATTAGTAATGATCGCCCCATAGGGGGTCATGACTGAGGAGTCACGTGCAAAGATCTGGTAGGGTAGATGTTCATCACCTTTGAGCAAATGTACAGTTACACCAGTTGACTCAAAGGCCGAGACGATTTCGGCATGTTGCTGTTTTACAACATTTGAGTCGAACGGAATTTCGCGGCGAATACTTTTTTTAGAGATCGAGCTGGTTCTTCGCCATTGATAATGATCAGCGGGTCCGAGAAGTACATCCCGAAGTATGCCGTATTCACAATCAGCTCCCCAAAATTGTAGAGTTGGGGTATTGCCTCCTTCAATATGACATTTTAAAGGTGTAGAGTTATTCACAGAGATATTTGTTAATAGTACTGGTCGAGATTTATACAATTGATAGGCTATATGTCAATCAAAACAAGCGCAAAGTGTTATCAGATGCAACAAAACTCGAACAAAATAGAAGCCATTAGAATGCATGTTCAATAAAAAATGAGAAATCAGAGCAAAGCATGATTTCATCGAAACTCATGCATAATACCGAGGTCAGAAAATAGCTGTCAACTATATTTCTGCTCATAACAAAAATCGGTTCGTAGCTTCGTTTGATAGCCAGTTTTTGTGTATAAACTGCCCGTTTCGCTGATTGTACACGGAGAAACCTCTAACTGTAAAAATTTTCGATATTCGATTATGGATAATCACAAATCTCAATCAATCTTTTGTTCCAGTCCACTCAAATCCTAATATTAGCTCAATGCAAAATAATGTTAATCAGAGTGATATCAGTCGCTCAATAGCTATCTTTGCGTTTTCATTAGGAGCACTGTATTTTTCATATGCGTTCGTGCAAAGAGTCTCGCCAAGTGTGATGACTTCAGAGCTGATGCGGGATTTTGGAGTTGGGGGAACGCTACTCGGTATGCTGTCGGCATTTTATTTCTACACCTATGCAGCCATTCAGTTGCCAGTAGGTATGTTGACCGACCGGTTTGGTCCGCGCAAATTGATGAGCTTTGCACTGGTTGTTTGTGCGCTGGCAAGCATTGGATTTGCATTCAGCCCGAACCTGATTTCAGCAATTCTTCTACGAGCTTTGATTGGTGGGTCTGTAGCATTTGCATTTGTGGGTACCATGGCAATTGCCGGATATTGGTTTCACCACAACCGAAATGCCTTTTTGGCCGGGGTATTACAGACTTTGGGTATGCTGGGTGCCGTTTTTGCTCAAGCATCACTCCGATCAGTTGTAGAAACAATCGGCTGGAGAAATACAATGCTTATCCTCGCATTCATCGCTGCAATACTGTCTATCTTGATTTATTTTGGAGTTCCAAAACGTACTCGAAACCAACGGCAAGTTGTTTCTTACAATATACAAGAAGCATTCAAATCTGTAGTATGGAACCGTCAAACCTGGTTGTGTGCAATGATTGGTTTCGGCATGTGTGCAACCATGTTGTCATTCAGTGGACTATGGGCAGTACCATGGTTAACCTCAGTACATGGTTATACACCAACCAAGGCATCTGCGATGGCCTCTACTTTGTTCCTTGGTTGGGCAGTCGTTGCGCCCATTGTCGGATGGATGTCGGATCAGATTGGTCGTAGAAATATACTTCCACAGATCGGTGCTGCTCTCAGTATTCTCATTTTTTACGTAATTGTTTATCAAACTCCCGACAGTGAATTTTTCCTGATCCTATTGATTTTTTTGTGTGGTGCATTTGGATCGAGCGTAACAGTTTGCTTTACCGTGGTGAGAGAACATAATGATGCAAGTTATGCCAGTACCGCATTGGGACTTATGAATATGTTTGTTGTTGGCTCGGGTGCAGTCATGCAACCGACCATTGGCTGGCTACTGGATATCAATTGGAAGGGTTTGATGCTTGATGGCGCAAGAATCTATGATGCACAAGCATACGAGATCGGCTTTTCTAGTTTATTGGTGGTGATGACTCTAGCATTGATTTCGACCTTTATCCTAAAGGAGACATATTGTCGATCACAAGAATTAGATCCTATTCAGCCAAATACTGAGATGTATGAACCAGCGGCCAGAAAATGATGAATATCAAGCGATGTCATCACAGTCGGGGCAAGCGAACATGAATAATCGTTCCGATAATGTTCATCAAACTCTCGAAGAGATTCCCCAAACCGGTATATTTTTTCGATTCTTAGGCTTGCATACCCTACTGTATGGAATATTTCCCTTTTATATCCCCGTTTACATGTGGACTCAGGGAGTAACACTCAGTGGAATTTCTTGGTTTATCGCGGTCAGCGGAGCCGGTTTTATGTTGGGCTTGTGGACCTGGGACCGGTTACGAGGGAGGATATCGTTGGTTTCCATGTTCGCGTTATCTCTAGTACTCGAGTTGTTTTTGCTAGTGGTAATTTTGATTTTGAAAGGCAGTGGAATAATGATGATTGTAACGACTGGTTTTGCCTATGGTTTTTACAACTGCTTTTACTGGACAACCCAACGAGCCATGTTCTATTCGCTGATTAACCTGCATAACTCAGGCCGCAAGTACGGAAATTTACAAATCTTTGTTGGTGCTTTGTTACAAGTTGGCATTGTGATCGGTGGCTATATTCTAGATATGTATACCTACCACCATATGCTCATCATCTCTGCTTTGATTTCAGTGGTTGGTTTGCTACTTTTAGTACCATCAAGACCCGAGTATCCAAAGGCGTTAACGGAACAATCCAGAGTATCTATCCCGGAGGTGTTGAAATTTAAAGACCAGCATAAGTCCAGACTGATGTTTGTTACAGATGCCACATTCTTATTCGCCGAAAGTTTTTTCTGGATCATTACCTTGTTTATGCTTGTGCACGAAAGCTTCTTCAATTTAGGTATCGTCGTTCTGTCGCTGGCAGTGGCGTTTGGATTTGTTTTCTATGTTCTTAAGAATGTGATTGATCGAATATCGACCAGAAGATTGTTTCAGATTGCTGTGGTGTTGTATGCACTTTCATGGGGGCTGAGATCCTACATCAATGAGCCGATGTCACTGGCGTCCCTATATCTAATGATGATTGTTATTACTTTTTTGACGGCATTTTTTCGACTGACTCTGAATAAACGATTTTATGACATAGCTCAGCATGATTTGGGAAACGCCTATCTGATACTGAAGAGCTATTTTACCCAAGTGGCAACATTGGGCATTTTTGCCTTGATAGCCTGGTTTTTTATGCTCGCTGGCGATCAGGTAGAGTTGCTGAAATATACCTACTGGTCTCTGGCAGTATGCACGTTTTTATATTTACCATACGAAAGACGTATCCGGAGTCAGTCAAGCGGATAGATCACCGACCACGGCCGAGCACCCAATCTTACAATATTGACGAGCATCAAATTGAATTGGATTGGTTACAGCTGAAGGATCGGCTACGGCCATTTCCCCAATTTCATCCATTCGGGACTCATCAATACCTAATTCGGTAAGTGTATTCGGAATTCCGATCTTCAAGCGCAAGTCCAAAATCCATTCAAGGAAGGGCTTAAATCCTTCATCCAGGCCGAGATAGCGAGAGAGTTTGGCAATCACCGGTTCAATGGCCTGCCGGTTGGCTTGAAGTACATAAGGCATCAACACTGCATTTAGCGTGCCATGATGAGCATCATAGAGTGCACCGAGAGGGTGAGCGAGGGCGTGCATCGCACCAAGACCACGTTGAAATGCTGTGGCCCCCATGGTAGAGGCGACCAGCATTTGCCCCCGGGCATGTAGATCGGAGCCATCACGGACTGCCTGTTCTAGGTTATCAAAGATGATTTGGATGCCTTCGGTAGCGATACTGGACGCCATCGGATGAAATACTGGTGAACAGTAAGCTTCAAGATTGTGAGATAAGGCATCCATTCCGGTCGCAGCAGTGAGCGTTGCCGGAAGACTTACGGTTAGTTCCGGATCAAGAATCACGCAGACAGGGCACATATTGGGATGAAACAGGATGACCTTTCTTGGCTCATCCTCCTTAACAATGACAGATGCACGTCCGACCTCTGAACCGGTTCCTGCCGTTGTGGGGATTGCGATCGTCGGAAGTATGAGTTGTCTATCTGCTTTTCTCCAGTTATCGCCAATATCCTCAAGCGCCCATAGATCACAATTCTGATAAGCCATTGTCGCAATCGCCTTGGCTGCATCAAGAGCACTGCCTCCTCCTAGGGCAATGACACCATCGTGTGATTGTTTCTTGCATATACGAATCCCGGCATCCACATTTGAGCCGGTCGGATTTGCACGAATATCACTGAGCAATTCGGTTGACAATCCCTCCGAGTGGCAAATCTGCCGGATATTGTTGGTCATGGGAAGCTTGGCAAGTCCGGGATCAGTAACTATCAGAGGTGAGAAAATACCAAGTTGCCGACAGACTTCGGCAATTTCACGGACTCTTCCACATCCATAACGAATGGCTGTGGGGTAATTCCAGTTCACAGCTTCCAAACTCATATTTCAAGAATAATTCGGATTGGACAATGGTCAGAACCCATTTGATTGTTCATATAGGTAACTGGCCCTGCTCGATCTAGTGAATCCTGATGCATCAAAAAGTAGTCGATCCGCCAGCCAATATTTCTTGGCCGGCTTCTGCTGATCATATGCCACCAGGAATAGACATCGGTGGTGGTTGGGTTTTGGTATCGCCAAGTATCAATCCACCCATCTTCATGTAAGCGATCCATCCATGCCCGTTCACTTGGATGAAAACCGATATTGCCTTCATTTTCCTTCGGTCGTGCTAGATCGATCTCATTATGGGCAACATTCATATCTCCGCCGACCAGAACCATTCTGCCTCTATTTTTTAGCAGGCTCATGTAGTCATGCGTTCGATCGTAAAAGACTAGTTTTTCCTGCCACGCCTGCTCGCTTTTGCCGCCATTGGGAAAATAGATGCCAAGAATATCCCAGTTCTGACCATCCAATTGAAACGAGAGTTGACTGAGTCGTCCTTCATCGGCATTCGGTGCATTGGGTATCGTGTTCGAAAATTCCAGAGAATCAATTTTGTACTCGAAATTCCTGTGCAACCAAGCCGAGGTGCCGGAATAGCCCTTTTTTTCAGCGCTATTGTAGTATTGCAGATAATCTGGGTAAGTACTTTGAAAAGGTGCAAGCTGATCGGGCTGACCTTTTGTTTCTTGTATCAATAGTACATCTGGTTTTTCCGTACCAATAAAGCGGCTCAACTCGCCTTTTCTCTCTACGGCCCTCAGGCCATTAACGTTCCATGAAATGATTTTCATTGCAGTGCTTACAGGTATAACTACTCGTCCCCTATCAGGGTAGATTAGTCGTATTTGATGCGAAAGATTATACAGTATCGCTTAAGTTGCGTGGTAGAAGAAAGGCGATGGTTGAGGGATTGCGGGTTGATGGCCCTGATGAAAGTTGTTGCATAGAAAATTGTAACGGTTCGCCCCCTATTTAGGGCGGACAGTTTTAGAAAATCATATTCTTAGCGTTGTCGTCTAGATCAAGGAAATGACTGACCAGTGAAGTTGTGTAAACCGCGCAGTCTTCTATTGAGTATCTGAAACTGGATTTTTTATCAATGATATGAACTTCGGCACAATCGAATCATTTCCCTCAATTAGCTTCTTAATTTCATCAAGATCATTTGAAAAATCCTGCAGGCCAACTTTTCGATAGCGCCAGCAGCTGAACTCTGTCCTACCGCGAAAACTCTTGATTCCCTGGTCTGTTTGGGTTAGATACTTTCGAGCAGAGTTATTTTCGCCTATTGCCCAATGAGCGATTGCCATACACTGATTATAGTTAGGGTTCGGATATTTATTGAGGTCCGATAGATCAAGTTCTACTACCTTATGAAATAATTCTAATTCCACTTCTTCGCAGATTCCCCACCGAGCCATTGCTAGATTAAATACCTCTGCAATCCCCAATTCGTCGATAGATTTTTCTCCATCCCGAAACATGTCTGCGGCTTTTGCACATCTTCCAAATCCCATATACAGTAGTCCCAGCTTATGTCTAGTCGTCTCACGTCGTTTCTCCGATAAGTCTCCGGTGTGTAAGATTTGCTCCAATAAATCAACCGCAAGATATAAACCGTCATTAGTGTGTTCGAGCATGTCGGCAAGCCAAGATTTTGCTTCGAGACTCAATGACGAAACAGCCGAGCTTTTAATCACTTTTTTTCTGTCAAGCATATTCATACGAATCAGGAGCGACACTGCCTCTCTTACCATAGGTGGTGGAATATCAGGGCAGTTTAGTACCCGCCAAACATCGAGCGCTAACCCTTTCCCATCATAGTCATGGAGTCGTTCACGGATTCTAGAACGCTTGAGAAAGGCTTCCGGTTCTTCAAAACCCTCATCAATGGCCTGATCGATCAGCGACAAGGCAGATTCCAAGTCGAGTTGTGACTCTTTGAACTCCCCTAATCGAAACAGTACTTCCCCATCCTTAGGGTGCCCATTTTGAATTTTGTCGAGCATTTCCTGCTGTCCGAGAATTGATTCGTGGTCCACCTTTCTCCAAGATCTTTCTGCGCGTCGAATATATTCTAGAGAACCATCCCGATCATTCCAATTGCGTACGGAAATTTCACGTGCAATTTTTCTATATTCACTCGACAAACGGCTCTTTGGCCGGTCCTTACAAAATACCACTTGGTTTAATAGAGACAAACTATCATATCGGTGTACGATCATCGGCTCCTGCTGAAAACCAAGCTGCTCCTGAAACGCCTTGATTTTGTTGTCGAGTATCTGATCCTCATCGTCCAGATCAGGAACGTTAGACATAACAAAATGAAGCTCTATATTTTTATTCCTTACTCCCTCTGCTTCACTCCTAATATCTTCAACCACATTTACCAATCCTCGAAGGTTCTGTTCATTCGGGAAGAAAAACACAACAACCGCGTCAGGAAGTTGCCGGGTGCAGATTCCACTCGTATCTGTGTGCCCGGTTCGGGAATCAATCAAGACATAATCTGGGTTAAGGGTCTTCTTCAGTTGCTCCTTTAGGTCTTCAAACAAAAGAAAGCCATCATGTTTATCATAAAGTTCGATCCAGTTAATTTGGCTAAAACTAGCTGTATAACTTTCCTTACTTCCTGATCGCATTATTTTTAGACTACCACCCTGATTTCCAATAGTCGGACACTCTGCAACAAAGTTGCTAGCAACTGGAGACTGCCCTGTTTCGAGGTACTGAGCGACGAAGTCAATTACGCCCGGTACTTCACGGGAGGGTTTTAACACATCAAATGTATCGAGTCCTGGGGCCTCAAGATCAAAATCAACAACCAATACATGACGGCCACTGTTCGCGAGTGTGACAGCTACGTTGGCCAAGGCCATAGTGCGACCAACACCGCCCTTGAAGGAATAGAACGTGGTGACGTACATTTCGTCATGCCGCTTTGCGTAATTGAAAATCTTGTTGCTGTTTTTGCATATGGTCAGTTATCTCAATCGCACGAAACTTCCCCCCTGCGAGGTTCGTCGTAGAGGGGTTGACTGGTGATAGAAACTTCTCAAGGTAATTGCTGTTGTTTGGAACTGTAACTAGTCGCAGATACCGGTCGTAAGCATAAGACTGAATACTTAGACCATTCTCCCATCGATTGAGAGAAGCTTCTCCAATTCCAGTCAGTTGGGAAAATTGGGCCCGTGTCATATCAAATTGACCTCTTATACCCCTAATTTCAGTTGGGGTAAGTACACCGAGGTGCTGGCAAACCGCATTATGTTTTATATGTTCCGATTCCTCATCGAGATATTCAAAGTCACAGGCATCGCAACGACGTACAGGGACTCGCACCGATAGTTCTACCATGGTTTTTCCAGATCCATAGTTAAACACCAATGGATTCCATTTTGTTATGGTCCTATCTGTACCACACATCGGACAAGTGTTCTCCTGTTGTTCTGCTTGTGAATGCTGTGTGGATTGTTCTGTGTTCATTTTTTCATTCTTCCGTCTAATGTTTAGAATAATGAAAACTGCGTCCGATGATCTTTCCAGACCCGAGTTGCAGCTTTATATAGAGTTTTGGTACTTCCGGCTCTATATCTATTTTCATCACGTACCCCTTGGCACCAGCGGGCTTTTTCAACTCTACAACTTCGACACAGTGACCGCTTTCTATATTGGTTGCGATGAACTCCCAAGCCGCTGCCTCCGTGAAATAGTCATCTAGGATCCCATTAGGATTTCTTACCTGACCCGGACGCCAGTCGGTCGGTCGGTCTATCATTCGTGAATAATGTTGTACGAGTTTTGCCTTTTCTCGCAAGGATAGCCAATTGTTTTCTGATGGACCCATCAAGACTCATGCTCATGAATTCCATCCTTGTTATCTATCATATGATCTAATTACGATAAATCAATAGCAGATAATAACACATTTTAATAAGTTACTTTGAATAATTACAATCATATGGTCGATAAATATATGATAGAGCTATTTTCCTTTTCATAAAATTAATCAATGAGCAAAAAGAAAAGACAAGTGATTGCTTCAGGGCAGGGAACTCCGGTATCAAAAGGCAATTTCACCATGTCAGTGTTTGTCTGAGCACTTGGGCACACCTCACCTCAGTACCGCTTCCCTTACCGAGCTTCGCTCTACCGCCGAGCATGCTTTCAAATTGAGAATTGAGCAGATCAGTTCAGGCAATGTGTTTCTCTAATCCGAAAATAGAGGTTTTTTGGTTATTTTCGATATATTATTTGTCGATTATGATGACCTGTGTGAATTATCTTAGTCCGGCATTGCTTATAATTTCGCATATTTTCGGCAGAATGCTATCTTATCTCATACTGCTTGTTAGATTATGCATTCTTTCAAGTTTCGCAGTAGACAACAGCCAGATATCTTTTTAACGTCCTGTCCTGAATAGTTTCCTTGAAATCAATCTCAAACCTATCAAAGCAAGGAGTCACCCATACCATGAAAATGCATAGCAAGCTACCAGATGTCGGCACCACAATATTTACCGTGATGTCGAAAATGGCACAGGAATATGGGGCGATCAATTTGTCTCAGGGGTATCCCGACTTTGAACCGGATCCTTTACTATTGGATCGATTGATGCACCATGCCCGATCGGGTAAAAATCAGTATCCACCAATGACCGGGATACCGGAATTGCGGCAGGCGGTGTCCAGCAAACTCAAAAAACACAGTAGTATTGATGTCGACTTTGATAGCGAAATTACGATTACAAGCGGTGCAACAGAAGCTCTATTTTGCGCAATTTCTGCAACAGTACGCCCCGGTGATAAAGTGATTGTGTTTGACCCATCCTACGATTCCTATGGCCCAGCAGTCACTCTGGCGGGCGGTGAGATGATTCACATACCGATGACCCTACCCGATTATCGAATTGACTGGGATGTCTTTCATGGACATCTGGATGACTCGGTGCGCATGGTCATTATCAATTCTCCAAGCAACCCTAGTAGCAGTGTTCTTCACGCACAAGATCTGGATTTACTGGCAGAGTCCATTCGCTCTTATCCCTGTGTTGTACTGAGTGATGAAGTATATGAGCATATTATTTTCGATGGGGTTACACACGCAAGCGTACTGACTCATCCAGAATTACGAAGTCGATCTTTCGCGGTTTTTTCCTTTGGTAAGACCTATCATGTTACCGGCTGGAAGATAGGTTACTGTATAGCGCCAGAGGAGATGACTCGGGAATTTCGAAAAATACATCAATTTAATGTATTCACTTCTCCCACTCCCATGCAGTGGGCTCTGGCAGATTTTCTAGAGTCCAATCCCCAAAATTATCTTGAACTACCCAATTTTTATCAGGCCAAACGGGACCATTTTCGTTCGCTGATTGCACGCTCTAGATTTGAGTTATTGCCTTGTGATGGTACCTATTTCCAGCTCGCTGATTACAGTCAAATCTCCGATCAGAACGACGTGGATTTTGCGACATGGATGACCCAAGAGAAAAAAGTAGCTGTGATTCCCTTAACCCCGTTTTACCGACAAGCGCCCGATAGCCGGATTGTGCGATTCTGTTTTGCTAAACAAGATGAGACTCTGGTGGAAGCAGCCGAAATCATTAATGCAATCTAGGAGAAATTTATCGATGGATGATCTCAGAGTTACAATTGTCCAATGCGATTTGATCTGGCAGAATCCAGCAGAGAACTGCAAAAGAATCGAGCGGCAACTTGAATCGGTTGACCAAACAGATCTGGTTGTTTTACCCGAGTTTTTCAGTACCGGTTTTTATCAAGATCCTAAGCAGAAGTATGAAACCATGGATAGCGATACAGTGCTTTGGATGACCAAGATGGCAAGTTCGCTAGATGCAGTTGTGACGGGTAGTGTTGTGATGCAGGTTATGGACAAAGATGTTCCGATTTATTTGAACCGTATGTTATGGGTTTGTCCGGACGGCACGATCGATTGGTATGACAAGCGGCATTTATTTCGCTATGGTGGAGAGCATCACCACTATTCGGCTGGAAACGAACGAAAGATCGTGCAACAAAATGGCTGGTCAATCGCTTTGTTTGTCTGTTACGACGTTCGATTCCCGGTCTGGTGTCGCAATCGATCCGATTATGATGTAGCACTCTATGTTGCAAATTGGCCGAATGCCAGACAGTATGCTTGGGATACTTTGGTGCGTGCTCGAGCCATCGAAAATCAGTGTTATGTGATGGCAGTCAACCGGGTAGGGAAAAATCCCGAGGGTGAAGAATTTCAGGGAGGCAGTGCAATTATCAATCCGCTGGGTGTGCCGCTTCCCCTACCTGAGCAAGAGGAACATGTTCTGACGACAACACTATCCAAATCCGCATTGCAAGAGATTCGGGCAGATTTTCCTGCAGCCATGGATCAGGATGATTTCATGATCATTGACGGTTAAACATCGGACTGACCAGAGAAATTATCCAATTCGTGATGAATACTCCATGATACGTTCCGATACAGCTTTCTTCACAAGTTGGAAATCAAGAGCCAGTGTCGCATTACAGACTTGAACGCACATAACGATCATTTAATTCATTACAGCAAATAGACTACAGTTGTGTCATCAACAGGATATCAAACAAGGAAACACCAGCAATATAGAACTGCTTTCGAATACTATGAACAAGGTGATCTGATAGCGGCAAAAAGCCGATTTCAAAAGCTGTCTCGAAAATTTCCTAGTGATGTTGTGATCTGGAGTGTGCTTGGGGCAATTCATAGCCAATTGGGTGATCATGACAAGTCGATCATGGCATACAAACGTGCGCTCGCGATCACACCAAAAAACCCTAAACTACGGACCGAGTTCGCTAATTCTTTATATTTGGGTGGTCAATCTAATCAGGCTGAAACAGAGCTGATCAAAGCTCTTGAACTTGATCCAGATCACAAGGAAGCCTTGTTGCTTGCGGGCACTCTGTATATTAGTTTGATGAAAGTTGATTTAGCTGAAGAATTTTTTGACCGAGTCATCAAAATTGATCCTTCGGATATATTGGCAAATTCAAACTTGGTTACAGTTGCCATAGAACAGCACAATTTTGAGAAGGCCGAGCAATTGATTCAAAGATTTGAAATGATTCAAGAGCAAGAGAAATCAACCGAGATTGACCTTGAAATCAAGTTCCTAAGAGCTAAGCTTTTCACCGAAACTGGAAACTATCACGAAGCTTCACTTCTCTTTCAAGATCTTCTCGACGAAAATCCAGATGACGAATGGGTTTTGATATCTTTGATGAATTTTCATACAAATACCAAAAATCATTCTAAGGTCGTTGAAATTGGAGAACGATTGATTAATCAATTTGGAGAGCAACAGCATTTCTTATATGACATTGCCTTGTCTTGGTTTATGCTTGGAAATTATGAAAAAGCCCAAATCCGTCTTGAGCAAGCATTCAAGACGCATCCAAAGACTGCGAACCAAGTCCGATTGAATAGTTTTTCGGGCGATTTGTCTTTAACGCTCGGTAATCGACAGAGGGCTGAACAGCATTATCAATATGCATTAAAACTCGATCCCCAGTATGGGCCAATCCGGTCCAAACTTGCCATGATGAAAACGTTTCATTCTGCAGATGATCCAGATGTAAAGATGATCAAGGAGTCCCTAAAAGACGAAAATCTGAAATACTACGAACGCAGTTGTTTTGAGTTTGCGCTGGCAAAAATTTATGATGATCTGCAAGAATGGGATCGGGCTTTTGAGATTTGGGATGTTGCTAACCGACACATACTAGATACACTTACCAACAATGTGAAAGGGTATTTGATTGAAATGGGTCGAATCATAGTGGAACTTGATAGTCCACCAGCCAAAGTTGCACAGACTCGGGATGATGTTCGTCCGATATTTATCGTAGGCATGCCAAAATGTGGTTCTAGCTTGATCGAGCAAATACTCGTTAGGAACAGTAAAGTAAAATCTTTGAGGGCGTTCCGCTATATTCAGGATACGGTTATTTACTTAGAGCAGTATGGTGATCCACATCGTGTCTATCCTGACGATTACTCGTTTCTCAATCAGTATGAAATTGAAAGAGGGGTCGATAAGTATTTGGATATGATTCATAATGTTCATGCCATCGACCAACCATGGATCATAGATAGTAATTCATTGAATTTTGCTTATCTCTGGATCATCCGAGCGATGTTTCCTGATGCGCCGATTGTGCATTGTCATCGCCACCCTTTAGATATGATTGTCTCTAGTTATTTTGAGCTATATAAATCACAACATGTAGTATTTTACAATCTGGAGTACCTAGCAAAATTCTACGTACAATACCAGAAACTGATGAATCATTGGCACAAGCTTTTTCCTAATATCATCGATATACACTATGATGATCTGGTGGAGGATATGGTAAACCAAATCCGTAGACTTTGCTCTGATATCGGACTTGAGAATGAAGAACATTGTCTGAATTTCCATTCATCTGATACCATAGTTGAACATCTAGGGGTGTGCCCAAAGTTAGGTCTAATGCCACTCGTAAAAAAAGGACATTGGCATAATTATGCCAAGCACTTGGGTGGAGTAATTGAAATTTTAAATGAGGCCGGTATCATAGATTCGTCTGGGAATACGATTACGGAATGAGAAAGTCTAGAGGATAATCTTTTGTGGACGACGATCTAGTTACATTTGGTGAGCAGCTAGACCGGCTTCGATTTTAGACCGAACATCACACCCTATTTTTGCCGACTTACCTAGCAGTATATTCTGAAACAGTTCAACGCTAGGTACCAATCGCTCGTTATCAATAACGAGTTGTTGTAACCGAAGAAAGAGATAGAAAATATTGTTGGACGACAGATCAGACCGAGAACAGACATCCCAAAGCTATCAGTAATCCAGAGAGTTCGTTGCAAAGGGATAAAGGAGATAAATCATGTGTTTTGATGAGTCATTCCATTCCTTTTTGATCACACAAAAGTACCAGAAAACTGAGAGTGAAGATGGAGTCGGTGGTCGGGAATCAAGGCAAATGAAATCTGGAATTTGGTCCAAAATTTACCTTGCATTAACATTGGTCGGTTTCCTCAAGATGCAACTGGCTGTTGATCGGACTGAATCAATCACATGGCACCAGTTAGAACGGTAACTTCCGATCAAAGGGGCGATTGGCGTATTGCCAAAAAACTACTGCCCTATCTTGCTGAGCACTGGCTACGGGTTTTTATTGCTCTAGGGTTGCTGGTGGCTGCCCGATTAGCCAATGTTTCGATTCCGCTCATTCTCAAACAGATTGTTGATAATCTGGGTGAAATTCAGGCCGCAGTAACGATCCCTCTAGCACTGTTAATTGGTTATGGATTACTCTGGTTTGCTTCGATTTTATTCAATGAGCTCAGGAATGCGGTGTTTTATCGCATTGGAATCGATATTGTCTGCAAAGTTTCCGGCAAAGTTTTCGCTCATTTGCATCAGTTGTCTTTAATGTTTCATCTTGAACGTAAGATTGGTGCCTTGTCTCGGGACATTGATCGAGGCAATCAGGCAATTTCTCGATTCCTCAATATGGTTGTATTTAGTATCGCACCAGTGATTCTGGAAATGACTCTGGTCATCGGTATCTTGTGGAATCAACTTGGAATTCAATACGCTGTACTCATTGTGATTTTGGTGATTACCTATGTGGTCTATACATTGAGGATGACGAGTTGGCGGAGAAGGTTTCAGATACGAATGAACGAACAAGATTCGAATGCAGGAACTAGACTTCTGGATTCGTTGATGAATTTTGAGACGGTCAAGGTATTTGTTAACGAAAGTCGGGAGCAGCACCGTTATGACCAGTCTATGCGTAATTGGGGTCAAGCTTCCTACCAGAATAGTTTATCTCTTTCATTGTTGAATGCTGGGCAGGGATTGATTATTGCGATTGGTTTGACGGTCCTCATGACCATGGCCGCAACTGGTGTTCGCAATGATGAGTTGTCCGTTGGAGATTTTGTGATGTTGCATGCATTTTTACTGCAACTATATGTTCCTCTAAATGTGTTGGGTACTGTTTATCGAGAGTTGAACCATTCCTTGATTGACATGGATCGTATGTTCCAATTACTCGATGAGAAAATTGAAATTAAGGACAAGCCAAATGCCAATAATCTACAAATCAAAACGGCAGAGGTTGAATTCAGAAATGTTGATTTCAGTTTCCCCTCGGGACAACAAATTTTGCATGACATTTCTCTATGCATTAAAGGCGGACAACAGTTAGCGATTGTCGGTCCATCTGGAGCTGGCAAGTCGACCCTTGCTCGGTTGCTTCTCAGATTTTATGAACCACAACGTGGACAGATCTTGATTGATGGTCAGGATATCCGGGACGTGAGTTCAGCCAGCCTTCGTAACGCGATCGGAATCGTGCCGCAAGATACAGTATTATTCAATGATACAGTTGGATATAACATCGGATATGGTGATCCGGATGCGGGGGGCGATTCGATCAAGGAAGCAGCGCAGATTGCTCAGATTCATGATTTTATTCAACAGCATCCCGATCAGTATGAAGCCATAGTTGGTGAACGGGGTCTCAAATTATCAGGTGGTGAAAAGCAGCGTGTGGCTATTGCTAGAGCTGCCTTGAAGAAAGCCCGAATCCTGATTTTTGACGAGGCAACCTCCTCATTGGATAGTCGGGCCGAGAATGCCATTTTGGAGGCCATGGATCGAGTTTCGCAAGAAGTCACAACATTGATCATCGCTCACCGACTCTCAACAGTGGTTAGAGCCGATGAAATTCTGGTGCTTGATCAAGGACGGATTGTAGAACGGGGAACACATCAAATACTTCTGGATGGTCGTGGGTTATATGCGCAGATGTGGGAGCTGCAACAGCAGAAATCCACTGAAAGTGAGACATTAATAAGAACAGATAAACAACAAAAATGAGGTCAACAATGAGAGCAATATGGTATGAATCGACCGGCAAGGCCGATGAGGTTCTAATCTATGGAGAGCGGCAAAAACCTACTCCCGGTCCAGGCGAAGTGCTGATTCGAGTCGAATACTCGGCCGTGCATCCATCTGATGTGAAAAAACGATCCGGATTGCAGCCAGCCGGATTTGCAGATGGTTATGTGATCCCACACAGTGATGGTGCAGGAACGATAGAAGATGTGGGTGAAGGTGTTGAAGATCGTCGTGGAGAGAGGGTCTGGATTTATCAAGCTCAGTATGGACGGCATTGTGGTACTTGTGCCGAATATATTGTAGTACCCTCCCAGATGGCGCCAAGACTTCCAGAGAATGTTGATCTCACGATCGGCGCCTGCATCGGAATCCCGATGATGACGGCGTTTCGGTGTGTATGTGTTGCGGGTGATTTAACGGACAAGGTTGTTCTGGTGACAGGGGCCTCCGGTCGAGTTGGATATTACGCCGTTCAATGGTCCAAGCTTACGAATGCTCAGGTCATTGCAACCGCCGGATCAGACGAAAACTGTCAGGTTGCACTTGATGCGGGTGCAGACTGGGTTCTGAATTATCGGGACCAGAACTTAACCAGCCATATTTCTGAATGTGCGGGATCGAGAGGGGTGAGTCACATTATTGATGTCGAATTTGGCCAAAATGCAAATGTGAGTGCTGAAGTGCTCAATAACTGTGGGAGCATTGCAACCTATTCATCATCTAAGGTTCCAGAGCCGGTAATTCCCTTCTACCCGATGATGTTTAAGAATGTCTCCGTATATATGGTTTTGGTGTATAACATGCCGGATGAGATCAAAGAGCAAGCAATCAGCGCAGTGTATGGTGCACTTGAAAGGGTGCAATTGAAGCATCGCATATCGACAATTATTGATCTTTCAGAGGTTGCAAAAGCACACGAACTAATTGAGAGTGGAGCAGCAGCAGGTAGTGTATTGATTCGAATCTAAGTATAGAGCGCATTTTCGTTCATGCACAGGGTATATCGGGATAAGCGGCCGAACGGGTGCCTATAAGTGGATTATTATTGATATCTCGATAGGTGAATACCAGTGATAGTTTGAGAGTATCGCTGTGGTTTTTGCTCGCGGCATGTAGGGTTCTGCTGTGAAAGAACAGTACATCTCCACATTCGAGATTGGCATTGATAGCGGTACGAATAATTCCCTTGTTTTCATTTATATCTTCACGAAAGAACAAGGCGCCATCGAACCGTCCTCGATCGAAGTCCAATTGATGCGATCCTGGGATCAGGCGCATGCCGCCATTGGTCTGGTTTTCACTACCGAGTGCCAACCATACATTGACTAGGTTAGGTTTATCAAATAGCCAATAACGAATGTCTTGGTGCCATTTTGTGGAACTGCTGAATCCGGGGTGTTTGGTCATCAAGCAATTATGGTGGTTTTGGGAGAGTGCGATCTGTTCGCACCCAAGTAGACTCCGTACGCGTGCGGTTATCTCTTTGCAACTTGCCCATTTGCGAAAGACTTTATCTCGGGTATAGGCATTGAGGAGACGTCGAGGGGTATTGCCCCCGAGTGACTGGCGATCAACTGGAGAACCGGGATACTGAACATCGGTTTCATACTCGACTGGGGCGAGTAACGGATCGATTGATGCGAGGGCAACTTTGCGAATCGATTCGCATAAAGATACAGGCGCTAAGCTTGGTACGATGATGAAACCATCTTCGTGAAACTTTGCAATCGATTCTTGGTCGAACATAGTGAGTCAAGTTAATGGTCGGGGTGAGAGGATTTGAACCTCCGGCCCCTGCCTCCCGAAGGCAGTGCTCTACCAGGCTGAGCTACACCCCGTTCACCGATTTTTGATTTTAAAAACCGGTGTATGGCCAATTAGGAACAGAATATTTTGATTATATACCAGTAGCAGTGTTCAAATATTTGCCAAATATGTTCTCTAACCGGTAACTACTTGCCCCATAAATGCAGAAATACAGAAAACTCTCCGCTGAAACCAGATTGGCTACTACATATTGATTACAAAAACTCGACAACAATAGGGATGGGTATAATCACAACAGTGAATATGTGATTCAAGGTTTGAATCTGTTTATTTTCGGTCTGATTTCGGGTCTTCTGGATTGAAAAACTGATCAGAACGTTACAAAATTGATATGTGAATTAGAATGAAAATTTTGATTATTGGTGCGAGAGGTTCGGTTGGACGCACCGTTGTTGAAACTCTGGAAGGTCGTCATGATCTCATCCAAGCCGGATTGACTGCTGGGGATATACAGGTCAATCTCGAAAATCTCGAGAGCATACGTATGATGTATAGGCATGTCGGCAAGATAGATGCTGCGGTGGTTGCAATTGGTCATGGACATTTCGGCCCAGTTGGAGAAATGACCGGGGAACTCTGGATGAAGGGTATATTGCATAAAGCATTACCACAAATCAATATGGTACTGGAGGGAATACCTTGGATCAATGATCAGGGTTCTTTTACTCTCACCAGTGGTGTGCTGAATCGCGATCCAATTGCAGGATGTGCATCTGCAGCTTCTGCCAATGGTGCAATTGACGGGTTTGTGCTTGGAGCGGCCGGAGATATGCCAAGGGGTATCCGCATTAATGTAGTCAGTCCAGGTTTGCTCGAAAATTCGGTCGATCGTTACCAAGGAAAATTCCCCGGCCATGAACCTGTTTCATCAAGACGAGTGGGATTGGCTTACGCCAAAAGTATCGAAGGAGTATTAACTGGACAGATAATACGGGTTGACTGAATCGATACGGTTCAGGTTCACTTTTAGAATGGTTAAATTATTGAAATTATAGAAATTATGGACAAGCCTGAATCCTTAACCATTCCTTTTCGGTTGCAACGCAGTGTACTAGCGGTTCCAGGATCCAATACCGCAATGATTGAGAAGGCTGCGGCCAGTGCAGCAGATTGCGTACTACTCGATTGTGAAGATTCAGTAACTCCAGATCAAAAAAGTCGGGCAAGACGCAATATTGTTAGTGCCTTAAATGAAATCGATTGGAAGAAAGCAGGTAAGACCGTTTCGGTTCGTATTAACGGACCGGAGAGTGATCAGATGCAGTTGGATCTTTCAATTATTATTGAGCAGGCAGGGACTCATATCAATACGATCATGATTCCCAAAGTGAGCACCCCAAAAGACGTTCACACCGTCGAGAATTTACTCTTGCTTGGTCTACAGGTTTCTGGCCTAAAACATAAGATAGGTTTGGAATGTTTGATTGAGACAGCGTTGGGACTGGTTAATGTTGAAGCAATTGCATACTTGTCATGTGAAACCAACTCAAGTCTTGAAGCCTTGCACTTTGGAGCTGCAGATTTCTCAGCGAGCTGTCAGTCAGGCATAGCGACGTTTGGCCAATCGAATGATCTCTGGTATCCAAGTTTGCAAAGATTACTGGTTGCTTGTAGAGCTTATGGCTTAAGGGCAATTGATGGACCATACGGTAATTTCCGAGATCCACAAGGCTATATCGATGTTGCGAAAGGTGCGGCAGAAATGGGATTTGATGGAAAATGGGCGATTCATCCATCACAGATCAAACTTGCGAATCAAGTAATGTCGCCTACTTCTACTGAGATAAAGCAAGCACAAAGAATACTTGATGCTCTTGAGCAGGCTCAGAATTCGGGACAGGGAGCAATCTCTCTGGATGGGAATATGGTGGATGCCGCTTCAGGAAAATGGGCCGCAAATATTATGAATAAAACCAAGCTAATTGCGAACAAATTGTGTGTATAGGTTCATTGGCGGAGAGTGAGGGATTCGAACCCTCGGACCTGTTACAGCCACTGGTTTTCGAAACCAGCGCATTCGACCACTCTGCCAACTCTCCCAAGATGGCAGATTATATGTCCATTTTTATTCAGTCTGTATGTTTCACTGATCCCGTTAAAGCATGTCATGTTCTTGGAGTACTTTCCGAGCAACTCGGAAACATTCGAGAGACTGGGGTACGCCACAATAGATTCCGATGACATGAATGATGGCTCGAATTTCTTCCATACTTACGCCATTGTTAATTGCCCCTCTGCAGTGAATTTCCCATTCATGCATTTTGCCTAAAGCACCGATCATCGCGAGATTCATCATGGATCGTGTTTTTGGTTCAATCACTTCATCACCCCAACCAAATCCCCAGCACCAGGCGGTCATTGTTTCTTGGAACAATTTCGTCAACTCATCAGCATTATCAAGATTATTTTGAACATATTCATCGCCGAGAGTCGCTTTGCGTTTTGCGAGGCCTTTGGAAAAAAGATCATCATCCATAGTTTGTGTACCCTATATTGTGAAATTGTAAAAAAGAAGCAAATTATGCCAGACAATGGCTCATTATGAATCTGAATTGATCAGATTCAATCGTTCGAGAGCGGTCTTAGATTGCTTGAATCATATTGTGGATAAGTGATGACAGAGGCTTTTCGTGAGGAATTTAGAACAAGCACTTCAAACTCGGTACCCGGTTGTGCAAATTCAGGACGAACATAACCGAATGCCAGATACTGTTCAACTTCATAGCCATATCCTCCAGATGAAATGTGTCCGATTGGTTGATTCTTGTACAGAATCGTTTCACCACCCAAGGGGTCGGCAATTTGTTTGGTATTTCGTGGCTCTTCCAATTTCATATAGACCAATTTCCAGCGGACCGGCTCAGCGATTGTAAAATTCGCACCTTGAAAGCCTTCGGTGCGAGAGAAGCGCATAACATCGGCTTCAGCTACCGTTACTTCGGACGTAATCTCGTGACCGGATCGATAGGCTTTCTCCATACGCATCGCATTTAATGAAGCAGAGCCAATATGAACGATGTCTTGGCTGAGCGATGTATTCATCAGAGTAGTATAAACATTGAGCATTTGATCCACGGGTATATGTAGCTCCCAACCTAACTCTCCTGTATAAGTGACTCGCATTGCCCGAATATTCTCAACGTTGCTAATTTTTATGGATTTGGCAGATAACCATCGAAAATTGGTGTTATCCAGCCTCGTATCAGTGCATTGTGAGAGAATCCTGCGCGCTGCGGGCCCAGCAAGCAGAATGACACCAAACTTGTTTGATACATTGGTGAGGACAATTTCTTCATCTTTTCGTCTTTGTGAACATAACCAGTGAAACAGATAAGCCTCTCTCGCCGCTGCATAAACCAAATAATAATGCTGATCTGCAAGCTTGACGAGCGTGGTCTCACCCTCAATTCTGCCATTTTTCGCGATCAGATAAGTCAAGGTGATACTTCCTTGGTTTACTGGAATTTTGTTGGATGAGATTCGATTCAGAAATTCGTTAGCATGTTTACCGGATAGTTCGAGTTTTGAGAAAGCACTTAAGTCAGCAATTCCGGCATGGGTGCGTAAACGCTTAACTTCCTCCTCAACAACACGGTGCAGATGAGTTCTGATAAAACTCTCAATATGTTGTTGCGGTATATTGTCTGTCGCATACCAGTAAGGTCGTTCCCATCCACCGATATCCTGATAGACTGCGCCTTGTTGTTTGAGAACATCATACAGTGGAGTGATTCGTGAGTGTGATGGTCGACAGTTCGGTCGATCAAGGTTGGGGAACGGAATTTCATGTCTCAATAGATAGTCTTCCTTCGCTTTTTCGATGCGGTAGGTATCATCAATTCTGGCGCCAAAGCGCATGGGGTCGAAACTGTTCATTGCAATATCAGCTGCACCATAAGTCATCCATTGAGCCAGATATTTACCTGCACCCGGTCCCCAGGCAATACCCACCTGAGAACCACAGCATAACCAGTAGTTTGGGATTTTGCAGGGTCCGAGAAGCATATTGCCATCAGGAGGATGGGTGATAGCACCATGCACAACACGACGGATACCCAGTTTGGCGAAAACAGGCATTCTTTCCATTGCATTTTCAAGCCAAGGCATAATTCTCTCTAAATCCGGTTCAAACAGTTCATTTTGAGATTCCCAAGGAGTTCCCTGATCCCACACAGTAGTCGCATTCGCCTTCTCATAGATGCCGATTAATCCTGATTTTTGTTCCATCCGGATGTAACCCGACACCTTTTGATCATCACGAACCACGGGTAGTTCGCTTTCAAGGTTCGCAAACTCCGGCACTGGCTCTGTCACCAGATAATGGTGAAGAAGGTTTGCAATCGGAAGATCGAGACCCACCCAGGCGCCAATTTGTCGTGCATAGGTACCGGCTGCATTGACGATTCGCTCAGCGAGAATTTCACCTTCTCCAGTTTGAATAGAGAATTCCCCGTTCTTCAGAATTTTCATTCCGACAACACGTCTGTTGCGTAGAATCGTACAGCCCATCATGCGCGCCCCGCGGGCCATGGCAAATGTTACTCCCGCTGGATCTACATGGCCATCGTTTGGTGTGTGTAGGGCAGTTTTGACCCCGTCAAGATTGTAAAATGGGTGCAGTTCATGAATTCTGTCCGGGTCAATAATTTCCATATCGTGTCCGATACCACGACCGATAGAAGCCGTATAACGAAGCCAGTCTACTTCAGCGTTCTGGTAGGCGAGACGCAAACTACCACAACCATGCCAACTGCAGGAGTGTCCAGTTTCGCTCTCAAGTTGTGGATAAAGCTGGGTTCCGTATGCGGCCATTTTTGCAAGAGCATAATGACTGACAGAGTGAGTAATTTGTCCTGCTGCGTGCCAGGTTGATCCACTGGTTAGTTCGCCCTTTTCTAGCAATAGTATATCGGTCTCACCTTCCTTACATAGGTGATAGGCAAGTGAGCAACCCATAATTCCACCGCCAATAATTACAGTTCGTGCTTGAGTCTGATTCGTCATAGGAGAAATTTGGAGTGAAAAGATAATCCTGCAAATGATACAATCGTATCAAAATATAAAATGATTGTTCAATTGTCACATTTCGTATTGTAATTGAAACGAGAGAATGTTTAATGAATGACTATGAGCAATATGGATCCGCACAAGATAATCCAGTATCAAATGTCTAACAACAAATCAAAACCAACAAACCAAGAAACGGTCGTCAAGCGATTGCTAGAGGTTATTGATGAATTGCCAGGCAAGTTGCAGATAGCAGCCCGATACATCATTGATCATCCGCATGAAGTGGGTATCAGTACCATGCGGAATTTAGCTGCTGAAGCGGGGGTTCATCCGAATTGTTTTGTGCGGCTTGCGCGAAAATTAGGTTTCAGTGGTCATGAGGAGATGCGGGAGCGATTTCGAGATTTTGTTAGAAGTGGATTTGGAAGTAGTGCAGACCGAATAAAACATTTGCAAATGCTTGAGAAGCAGGGTGGGACATCAAGTATCGTAGCCGGGATTTCTGAATCAATTCTGAATAATCATGTACAGGCTGTGCAATCCCTCCAGGTGCGACATCTTGAGCAAGCTACCGATTGGATGTGGGAGAGTGAACGGGTTTTTGTTCTTGGTGTAGGAGCCGGATATCCACTCGCCTATAATTTCTGGTATGTGGCTCGTATGATCGGTGAGCATTTCATACTGATTCCCAGGCATGGCAGTTTGCCAATGGATGACCTATTGCATGCTGGGGAGGATGATTTATTGTTTTGCATGACGTTTCAGCCGTATCGAACGGATGTTCTGGATACGATGCGTTTTGCAAAAGGTCAAGGAGTCAGAGTTATTGGTTTATCCGACAGTCCAGCTGCAACGATTTATCGAGAAGCTGATCTGGGTTTGTCCGCACCCACTCACACTCCACAATTTTTTCATAGCAATTCTTCAGTAACGGGGCTTCTGGAAATGTTGTGTGCGGTTCTAGTTACGAAGGGAGGGGATGCAGCCTTCAGGCATATTGAAGAATTCAATTCCTTGCGTTGGGAATGTGGGATCTATGAAGAGTAGGCAAAGACAGAACAGTCAAACCACGCTCCGAAAGATTCTGCTCAGGATCTAGTGGTGGGTTGAAGGTTATCAGATACGAATAGAAAAAAAGCCCACCGCCCGATACCGGACGATGGGACACCAACAAGAGGAGGTTAATAATGAAAAATTCAGATCAGGCTGCTTTCTTCGCAGCTGGAGTTACTTTTTTCGGAGTTGGCAACTTTCGGGCCTCTTCAATGAATTGGGCATTGATTTTGCCTAAAGTTTCCAAATCTCGAGTGACCTGATCATTGACTTTCTTCGCAACGATTTTGAGATCTTCCACATAAGCATTGAGCTCATCAATGGTTTTGATCTCCAAGCCGGCGTTTAGATTTCTGAATCCAAGATCAGAGTAAGCTTTGAAACTCTCGACCTGGATTCCAATTACAGTTTCAACATTTTTTAGGACCAGCTGATTGAATGCAATAGCTGGAGCCAGGAAGTTGTTTATTTCAGTTGTTTTCATTTTGATACCTATTTCATATTTTGGTTGATTTGTGCAATGCATCATAATGCTTAATATTGTGCATTGCAACATAAATATTCATATAATTTATTTATTAAAATTATAATAAAATATATATGAATAAATTTAGCTAATCAATATTCGTTTGATAGATAAGGAATAATCCGGTGAAAATCAGGATTACCGCAACAGTTTTTTTAATGATTGAAACGGGTATTCGATGCGCCACCCTACCTCCAATGAACGCACCAATGCCGAGTAGAAGGGCGAGAATCACTCCTAATTTGAAATCAATTTCACCGTGTAGTAAGTTTCCGATTGTGGCCATTGAGGCGATCGGAATTTGTATCACCTGAGCTAGGCTAATCACAGACAACACCGGTAATCCTGCGAATAGCAATATTGGTACCAATAGCATAGGACCACCGGTTCCTGTCAAAGCAGAACCAAAACCACAAACCAGACCGAATAAGAGTTGATTAGAAATGGTAGATGCCCAGATGGCCTGCTTGGTTTTTTGGGATTGATTCGTGAGTGCATATATCCCGGCACTTAGGACAAACAGTCCAAAAAATAGCGAGAGAATATTCGCTGAGATTTGATTGAGAAACCAGGCACCGAAAAAAGCACCCGGCATAGACCCAACACACAAGGGTATTGCAAGACGCCAGGGCAAGTTGCCATTTCGGGAGTGATCCAAAGTTCCGATTAGACCGGTGATAACAAAGCTCATCATTGCAACAGGAATCGCTTGATGGAGCGGCAATACACCAAGCAAATGAAGTGCAGGTACCAGGAGTACACCACCAACTCCAGCACACCGAATCAAGGCTCCAGACACGAAAATTACAGCGATGAGTGCAGGAGAGAATATCATGGCTCGCTCATACAAAAAGAGTAATGGCTCTTCAATTCATCAAGGAACTAGGTTTGGCCCTGTTTGAATGCCGACCGTATTTGCTTATACATGCTGGACCGTATAAGACTACCCAGAAAAGGAGGTGATCCGTTTATAACAAAGCCCGGATGTATTTTTCTCGGGCAAGCCGCCATAAAACAACGATGAAAGCGGTCAGGGGAATTGCGAGAATCACGCCCAGAATGCTGTTAAAAGCGGTACCCCAAAAAAACACACCAACGATAATCATCAGAGGATTGAGTCCAGTTGCTTTGCCCATAATGCGGGGAGTCAGAATATAACTCTCTATCAGTTGCACAATAACAAAGACAACGAGAGTCAAACAAAGCAATACCAAACTTCCATCAATCTGGAACCAAGCTGTCGGTAGACAGATTGCCAAACCTAAGACTGTGCCAAGAAACGGTATGATGTTTAACATGCCAAGCATCAAACCGAGGGTAACCCCGTATTTCAGCCCGATCACGGAAAATCCGATTGCCAGCAACACTCCTTGAAGTAAAGCAATCAAAATCTGTCCTCTGAAGAACACCACAATCAGACTGAAGAACTCTTGGATCAGAGTAATCGCATCAGCAGCGGTTGACGATTTGAGAAATGGCATATGTCGTGGTTCAAGCGAGCTAGGACGAACTTTATCCATAACCAGCAAGAAAGCCAGATAGACCGGAATAACTACCCAGCCCAGAAGAGAGACTATCGTTGATGCGATATTTGAGCCAGCAGAGACAAGCCCAGAAACCAGTTGATTACCAAAGGCTAATAATGGTGCTGCCAAGTCATCCTTCATTGAAGAGATTTGCTGTTTGATTTGTTCAAATCCGATTAGCCTATCGAGCTTGGGCAGTTGTTCTCGAAACCAATTGATCAGAGCATCCAACATGCCAGGCACCTGTTCCAGAATTCCAACTGCCTGGTTGATGATGAGCGTACCAAAAATCCCCGCAATTGCGATGACCGGTATAAGCAACGATAGAAATACGCCCAGAACAGCTAGTATTGTGGGCATTCTTGCTTGGAGTAATTTATACCAGGGCTCAAGTACCATAGCGATGACGGCAGCTACTGCCAACGGTAAAAAAACCGATTCGAAGGCCTGAAAGAATCTAGACAAAAAATAGAAAAACACAACTATACCAGCGATAACCAAACCAAATCCAAGTACGGTGACTCCTGCGGCTATGATTTTCTTCTGGGTGTCTGAGAGTTCTATATTCATTGATGCAGGGTAGAGTTAGTTTGCAATGCGTTGGGCCAATATCGCCTAGTTTAAAAATTCTTGTAATCATGCACGGTTGAAAGTACAGAATCAAGAGAAACAAAATTCGCATCGATACAAAAAATCATCTGTATCAATATTGATTATTATGATACAAATGTACTATATTTAGTCCATCCAGTTATTTTCAGTTTGTTTGTGGTGGTGAGTTGGCATGTCTATAAAAACAACTAGTGAACCGATTCTAGGACTTTCCGCTAAATATTTCACGGATGATCAGATCCATCAACAGATTAAGTATAAAGTGTTCTTTCGAACGTGGCAGTTTGCATGTCATGAGAGTCGAATTCGGAACAAAGGTGATTATTTGACGTTGAGTTTACTGGATCAGGATATCTTGGTTGTGCGAGATGCGAAAATGCAGTTGCAAGCCTTCTATAATGTTTGCCAGCATCGAGGTCATCGACTTCTTGAAGGGCAGGGCAATAAACAACGCATCAGTTGTCCTTACCATGCCTGGACATATGATCTCGGAGGTCAGTTGATCGCTGCTCCGAATTCCGGTTCGGTTTCTAATTTTGATGTATCCAGCATTTGCATCCCCAAAATACGAGTCGAGAATTTTTTGGGCTTCATATTCATCAACCTAGATGAACAGGCCCCAGATTTGGACGAATGCTATCCGGGTGTTCGGGCGGCAATATTGGATCTTTGTCCCGATATTGAGTCACGCAAATTTGCCTTTGAACATCACATCAATGAGGGTTGTAACTGGATGACTGCAGTTGAGAATTACAATGAGTGTTATCACTGCAAACTAGCCCATGCCGAGTTTTCCAAGGGAATTATTGATCCAAGCAGTTACAGAATTGCGCCATTTGGTCGTGGCAGAGTGCTTGCACACACTTCGAGGCCTACTCAAAGTAGCGAAGCATGGTATGAGATGCAAGGTTCCGACTATGCCAGTTATTATTTGTGGCCGACAAGCTCAATTCAGATTTACCCGGGTGGTATGGTGAACACGTACTACTGGCGACCATTGTCGGTTGATGATGTGTGTGTTTATCGAGGTTGGTATTCGGAAGATGGTGAAATTACTGAAACTTTGCAGAAGGTTATCGATCGAGACTATGAGACCACATTTTCAGAAGATCTAAAACTGGTGCGTAATGTTCAACGCGGTCTTCATTCTATCGGATACCGCCCGGGTCCATTGATAGTGGACCCAGCTGGCGGAATAGATAATGAATTATCGATCTCGGTTCTTCATCAATGG
Organism: Gammaproteobacteria bacterium; assembly: GCA_026708585.1. Taxonomy (GTDB): domain Bacteria; phylum Pseudomonadota; class Gammaproteobacteria; order Arenicellales; family Poriferihabitantaceae; genus Poriferihabitans. Next base: position 19,362 of record JAPOUQ010000080.1, on the reverse strand, counting down.
TTAAGAGAATCCTTAGGTGAGTTGCAAACTAACTCAAATTCAAATGTTTCAACAGACCCATGAAAAAACTCATGCAATTCATCTCAACCGACTCACGCCGTCCTTCAGATGAGTTATTTCAGATAGCCGACAGAGTTCTTCCGGGTGCAGGGCTTGGAAGTTATGCATTGGCTCACGATGTCCGGTTGATATACAGTCATGGTCAGGGATCGCGTATATGGGATGTGGATGGACGGGAATATATTGATTATGTCGGTGGTGCAGGTGCCCTGATTCTCGGTCACAGTCATCCAGCCATTGTTCAAGCATCGACAGATCAAATGAAGTGTGGGGCGCATATGTTCGGCTCACTGAATGATATCTCTATTATGCTGGCTGAGAGATTAGTCAAAGATATTCCTTGTGCAGAGAAACTGATTTATGCAACGACAGGTTCGGAAGCGACTGCCTATGCGATGCGACTTGCTCGTGCCTTCACAGGTAGAGAAAAAATTCTCAAATTTGAAGGTGCCTATCATGGAAATCATGATTATGCAGTTGTAAGCTGCTTTCCACGTGAGAGTGGTGATTATCCACTAGGTGTGGCGGATTATTCCGGTCAACCGGCGGCTACTACCTCAACGATGCTGGTTTGTCCTTTCAATGATCTTGAAACTTTAGGCAGAGTGATTTCGGAAAATAAAAACGAAATTGCTGCAATCATTGCCGAGCCAGTCCAAAGAATTATTCCTGCGAAGGCAGAATTCCTGCATGGCATCCAAAAACTGTGCCGGGAGAATGATATCGTATTTATTCTCGATGAAGTGGTTACGGGTTTTCGATTGAGTTATACGGGTGGTCAGGGTTGGTATGACATCAAACCTGATCTCGCAACCTTCGGGAAGGTTGTTGGGGCTGGGGGTCCGATGTCTTGTGTGGCTGGGCGTGCTGATATTCTTGATCTAGCTGACCCGAACTCGAAGGCTCGTTCAGGGTATACCTATATAAATGGAACTCTGCATGGCAATCCGGTCGCTGCCTCGGCAACCCTTGCAATGTTGGATGAATTAAATCAACCGGGGATCTATGAGCGCATGCATGCCTTTACTCAGGAACTATGTATGGCCTGCCAGCAGATACTGAACAAATTCAAGATTGATGCGATTGTCGAGTATACGGGATCACTCTGGCAAATTCTATTTATGCAGCAGAAACCGGTCAGTATTGCGGATATTTTGGCCTCGAATCAAGATGCCATGCGTCGTCTTGATACAGAATTACTGAGACAGGGGCAGTATGTGCTACCTGGAGTCCGACGGTTTGTTTCGGCTGTACATACGGATCAGGATATTGAGGATACAGTTCGTGGTTTGGAAGAGGCATGTCGAGTGTTCAATAAATCGGGTTGAGCCATGATTAAGCATTGGCTATGCAAACGGTATGGGATCGAGAGTGCATTATTTTGATAGCGGTTCGTTGAGTTCGATCGGATAACCGTCTGGATCCTTAATGAAGGCAAGAATGCGAGTTCCTCCTTTCATCGGAGAGGGCTCCTTAGTAAATTCTACGTTGTGCGATTTTAAATATTCACTGGCAGCATAAACATCGGATACCTTCAATGCAATGTGCCCCCAACCATTTCCTCGATCATAGGGTTTGTCCTGATCCCAGTTGTAGGTCAATTCAATAGAGGTGCCCAAATCTTCGTCTTGGTAGCCAACAAAGGTGTTGGTAAAACGGCCATTGGGATACTCGTTTTGTCTGAGTATTTTCATGCCTAGAATGTTGACGTAAAAGTGTAGGGATTGATCAAGGTCTTTGACGCGTAACATAGTGTGATCAATTTTAAAGTTAGGTTTAGTCATGAAAAATTCTCCAAGTAAAAATGATGCAAAGAAATGGATATATAAGTATATCGATAAGATGAATGCTCTGTGCTTTTGCTGTATACCGTTATGGTGATTCTGAAGTCATTTGCTAGTCATTACGTTCAGAAAAATAAAGTCATGTATATTTTGGTATCCAATGCAAATCCAAGCATCCCGAGATAGTTTGGCTGGATTTCTCGACAATCGTTTTGCTAAACGTCTGAGCTCGAGTATTTTCTCCAATTTTACTCTGCTTTTGAGGATGTCTTTGTATCCATATCTTGCTAACTTTTTTGTGCTTATTTCTGGATTTGAAGATCAAAATGCAACTGAATCTACCCAGTATGCCCGCCGATACGATACCCATCGCCAACGGCTTTTCTGTCGATAGGATTCACGATAAAACAAAATTCACCCTAACGCAAAAAAAGTACAATACAAAGTCGGGTTAGCGACAAGTCAGGATGTTTGGATCTATCGCATTACCGGCTCATTTGAGGGGAGTGTCAATTTTGAAAGATTGATCACGTACTTGATTGGGCTACAAACAAGGTAACGAAAAGGTGAATATTGCTTTGCATCCAAAAGAGTATCTAACGGACATTAATTTTGATCAGGTTGATGCAGTTGGGAATATGTCAACATGTTCCAATATGGTTACGGACTTTGCAAGAAGTGAAGATGCACAAAAGTTATGTTATTGCTCTATTTCTTATTGTGTTGGTGTATTATTCAGGGTCAGGGTTCCTGCAAAGTTGTAGAGCTTGGTTGAATGTCATGTTCATACAAACAAATCGTATACGTTGCTATGAATGATTATTGTTATTGGAAGATGGTTATCCATTGAACCTAGGCAGACTCCTGTGAAGAATCTATCCATCCTGGTTGAAACTGGATCATGAATCAAGCCATTACTTTTGATACTCATCGCTTTGTTAAACATCTTATTGACGGTGGGTTTACTGAATTGCAGGCCGAGACTCTGGCGGATGAACAGGTGTCCCTGCTGAATGCCAATCTTGCGACCAAAACCGAGATTGCAAACATTGATGCAAGAGTTACAAACATTGATGCAAGAGTTACAAACATTGATGCAAGAGTTACAAACATTGATGAAAGAATTGTAAACATTGATGCAAGAATTGCAAACATTGATGAAAGAATTGCTAACATTAATGCAAGAATTGAAGCCCTGCGCAAGGAAACCAAAACCGAGATTGAAGCACTGCGGCAGGAAACCAAAACCGAGATTGAAGCCCTGCGCAAGGAAACCAAAACCGAGATTGAAGCACTGCGGCAGGAAACCAAAACCGAGATTGAAGCCCTGCGCAAGGAAACCAAAACCGAGATTGAAGCACTGCGGCAGGAAACCAAGGCTAACATTGAGTCGTTACAAAGCAGTTTGCTGAAATGGATATTTAGTGCAATGATTGCCCAAGGGGGCGTGATCGTTGCCCTGATTTCCTTATTGGGCAAGTGAAGATCAGAAAGTGCTTTCAAATCTGAGCTGTATTGATCCTTGTCTCTATTTCATGGTTGGCATACAGCGTCAACCAGATTTCCCACGAAAGTCCATCCTTGATGGACAGATGACGCAACAAATTCATGTATCCTGACATAGTTTGGCTGGATTTCTCGACAGTCGTTTTGTTGAACATCTGAACACAGTTATTTTCTCCTATTTTACTCTGTTTTTGAGGATGCCTTTGTATCCATATCATGCTAACTTTTTCGGTGCTTATTTTTGGATTTGAAGATTAAAATGAAACTGAATCTACTCGGTATGCCCGCCGATATGTTACCCATTGCCAACGGCTTCTCTGTCGGTAGGATTCACGACAAACCTACCGGCTATCGCCTGATGCCACTGCTTGACGAGCTGACCGAAACTAAAACCGCGTATCCCAGTCCCAACTTCAAACTTATCTACTGTCTGCCAACTGACTACAAAACAAAATTCACCGTAATGCAAGAAAAAGTACAAGGCAAAGTTAGCAGTAGCTCAAGATGACTGAAGTTAGAGAATTTCGACAGATCGAACCACACGCTCCTGAAAATCACGAAGGCTGGTTTCCCAGTATGGTGAGAGAATACCAGAATCGGCTTTTGAGGAATGACGCCCCATTTGTAGCCGTTCACAAATTTCATGGTCCTCCTTATGCACCCGATACCAGAGTGATTTGGTATGCTCAATTTCTTCATTGGTAATCGGATTGTCCTTATGCACATAAATAGCCCGTCTTTGTGAAGTTTGATCAGCACTGAGCGGTACATTCAGGTGTACTCCTATCTGATCAGGCTCATATAATCCGATTACGAAGTTTGGGAATAAGGTCAGAAATCGAGACGATACGGCGAGAGTTGCTGGTTTATTTGTGCTCTTGTCATTCGTAATATCACAGCCGCTTCCTAGGCAATGTTCATCCAGAATTGTGAAATGATCAACCAAGGGTTGAGAGGTGGTTGATTGATGAACGAACTGCACATGATACGGTTCAATGAAATTCTCCATCAGAGTTTTCCAGTTCGTCTGAACCTTGTCAAAATCGATTGTTCCAATTGGTTTTAACTCGTTAAGAGCGATGTCTCCAAGTTGTCGTTCAAGCGGTTTGATGAATTCTTCAAAGGCAAGATCAGGTGTATCCAGACATACAAAAATCCAGTCATGCCAGACCTTGCACTCGATCCGGTGTAGTCCAAAATCTGTTTTTTCAAATTCTTGGGGTTGTTTAATGTCTTTGCCTCCAAAGTACGGGGCAGCTTGCAGATGTCCATTTAATCCGTAACTCCAGGAATGATAGGGACAACGAATAAGACGCCCACAGTTTTTGCGAGAATCAACCAGCTTCAGACAGCGATGCCGACAAAGATTGTGAAATGCGTGGATGTTAAGCTCTTCGTCGGCAACTAGAAGGATCGGCTGGCCAGCGACCGTGATTGGAATGGCATCGCCTACTCGAGACAGTTCATGGCGATATCCAACAAATATCCAATGCTTCGTAAACAAAGTACGATTTTCTCGTTCAAAGAACGCTGGACTGGTATACACTTCGGCAGGCAAACCGGCCTTGAAAGTCTGATGATTGTCCCAGAAATGATGGAGATCAATGTTCATCGCAAGTACTCCAAATGGTTGGAAAATGGTTTCGTTGAAACTGATGCGAATGTCGCATGATAGTAATCTCAATAAAACAGTTCGTATCAGTACTCCAAGTTCTTTCAATCTTGGCGGATTGTACGCCTATGTTTTGATTATCGCTATGGTTATTTGCAGGAAAATGCTTCGAGAGAAGGACTAGACTTCCACAATCGGAATATCCGACCATCGCGTGGTGTATTCTGGGGAGGTGAATTGTTGACGCATGAACCAGGGTTTCGAGATGCCCTGCGCCAGAAAAAACACTGAACCCTTACCATGTAATCGATTGATTGAGTCAATCGCTTCCATCAGTTTATTGGTTCTGGCGCGTTGTCCTGTATGAAACATGTTTTGTTGTGCAGGCATCTTATCAATGAGTTCGGTTAGTCCTACACCCGCTTTCAAATAATCATAACCGGGTTGATATATGTTGCGCACGATCTGATGAGCGAATCGAATGATAATCCGTGTGTCATCGGTTGGATATGGCAAGCGGATCAGTCGTCCATCTGAGTGAAAATTTGCACCAAAAGGAGAGGTATGAATAAATACGTGCATGGCTGTTGCAAGCCGGTTTTCCTGACGTAACTTTTCGGCAGCGCGACTGGCGTACAGGGATATGCCTTCAAGCACTGGTTGGAGCCGATTAGCCGATTTGCCGAATGAACGTGTACAGTACACCTGTTTCTTAACAGGAGGGATGCTTTCAAGTGGGATACAGGAATGTCCGTTTAATTCTTCAATGGTGCGCTCTACGCATACATTGGTACGTCTTCGGATAGCTTTCGAATTTGCTCTGGCTAAATCCCCAGCATTTGTTATCCCGCATGTTGCTAGACGTTTTACGAGACGGGTATTAATGCCCCATATATTGCCAACATCCGTACACTCGAGAACGGGTAACCATTGTTTCGCCGATGTAAGCGTGTAGTTTCCATTGAATTCCGGATTCTGTTTGGAGGTGTGGTTGGCAATCTTGGCCAGTGTCTTGGTGGGGGCGATGCCGACACTGACAGGCAGTCGAACTTCTTTCCATATGGTGTCTTTGATGTGTGCTCCGTATTCTTGGCTGTTAATCTGCATCCCTGAAAAAGACAGAAATGCCTCATCAATTGAATATACCTCGGTCTGTGGGCTGAATTTCCGCAGTGTGGTAATCATGCGGTTGGAAATATCGCCATAAAGTGGATAGTTGGATGAGAAGATTGCAACATTGTGTTTCTTTAAAATTGGCTGGATCTTAAAGAATGGTTGTAAATCTGGAATCAGGGTTTTGGCTTGTTGAGAACGTGCTATTACAAACCCATCGTTATTGGATAGGACGACAACGGGTTTGCCGCGTAGGTCTGGGCGGAATATTTGATGACAGCTTGCGTAGAAGCTGTTGCAATCAACGAGTGCGAACACGGCGGTGTGAGCGGATAGAGTGGATCACGACTCCTTCAATGATCATGCTGGTATCATTGTCAATGGGTATTGCGGGATAGGCATCATTGGCTGCAAGCAGACAGCATTTATGAGTATCAATAATCTTGCAAGTCATCTCTCCATCTACGATTGCCACCACAATGTTCATATGTTCCGGTTCCAAAGACCGGTCCACTATTAACAGATCCCCGTCGAATATGCCTGCAGATTGCATGGAAGATCCGGAGACCCGACAGTAGAAAGTTGCGGCTGGGTGTGCGATGAGATGTTCATTCAGATCCAGTTTTTTGTCCATGTAGTCGTCTGCTGGGCTTGGGAATCCGGCCTGCACAGAGTCTAGGTAGTAGGGGATCTTCAGTGATGTTTCGGAAGAGTGGGTTCCGAGATATTCAAGCTTCGCCATCGTCAGAGTATCTTTTTGCCTAGTGTTTTAGCAGAGTTTCGTGTGTTCAATAGGCTAGTAATTGTCATGATATTCGATTGTACGCTACCATGGGAATTTTCCCGAATCCGAAATAGAGACGAAAAATTGAAAAGTAGGGTATTCAGATTGTAGTAGTTGTGTATTGCGTTATGAAGGAGTGAGTTCATGGTCTGCGTTTGTTTTTTTGAGGTGCTGTCTTTAACGGCAGGCATATTTCATCATATCGCCGGAAAGATGCTCAATACACTCATGCTCGGAAGCAAATTTGCCTTGTCGATAGCGGTGATCCATAGCACGGTCTAGGGCTTAATGTGCTCTCAGTAGTTTCGGCGGCATCGGATTAAGATCGTATCAATCAGCTAGAGCCGCATTCGGATGATAGGTACATGCATCGAGCACCTCTTGGGCTAGTGGTTTCAGCTTTGTTAAATCCGAATCTGGGAGGGGCAGTGGAAACATATTGAATGACAAGGCCAATGGAAGGCAATAACGACTTTTTCGACTATCACCGATATATCGCAACTATGCCATGTGCATCGCTGATGTTAATAGTGCGAAGCCAGCAAGTTTCGCTTTGTTCAAGATACGTATTGAATTACTTGGAATTATTGGAGGATTCAACCAGCCTATTAGGGAATATACGCTCTGTTTTGAACTGATCTCAGGTATTGCTAGAAAGGGCTCAGCTTAAATTTTTGGCGTTTCTGCAAGTCTACGAGTTAGGGCACTTGATACGCCCTTCTGTTGCGACCTCAGCACAACAATATGGAATCGACTTGCTCTATGTCATTTTTATAGAAGTAAAAACTTGATATTTTATGGTACCTTGCTAGACTAAAAATAAAGGAAGATATAATGAGCATTGCCCAAAACGTACAGAAAACCATTCTGGCTATTCCCGCAGGTCAGATATTCGGCTATCAGGTATTTCCTGATTATGCCCGCTCTCCCAGTGCTGTCATAAAGGCAATTAGCCGACTCGTTGCAGATAAGCGTCTAATACGTTTCTCAAAGGGCAAGTTCTATGTGCCGAAGAGGGGATTGATCGGATTCCGCAAGCCATCAGATGGCGAAATTGTACGCACCATGCTTTACAAGGATGGCCGTCTTCGAGGTTATATAACCGGACTTGCTCTGTACAATAAACTGGGCATGACTACCCAAGTGCCAAGGACAATTACTTTGGCTGTTAACGGTGGTCGACAGGTCAAGGATTTTGGCACGATTCGAATTAAGACGGCGGTTGCCCGAATCCCTATTAAAGAAAAGCATGTGAATCTCTTGCAGTATCTTGATGTACTAAAGGATATAAAAAAAATCCCCGGCTCTGAAGTTGGTCAGTCGCTCAGAATAATGTGCCGGAAAATCTCGAAACTGTCAGATGGTGACCAAAAACAGCTTGTTGCTCTGGCTTGTGAATACTACGGTCCTCAACCCCGGGCGCTGGTCGGCTTGTTATTTTCTAGTCTGAAGTTGCCGATTCCAGAAAGTCTAGCACTCTCTATCAATCCTACGACAACCTATAAAATCGGGCTAGATCAAGAGAAGTGGCCTGCGGCCAAGCAATGGAATGTCCGCTAATGAATTTGCATGAAGACAGAGAAGCTTTTTCTGAATTTGTTCAGGTGGCCGCCGAGAAGGTTGGTTTTCCGCAAGTATTTGTTGAAAAGGATTACTGGGTAACCAAGGCTCTGAAACATCTATCTGAATCAGAATATGTTGATGAAACGGTTTTTAAGGGAGGTACTTCTCTGTCTAAAGCCTACCGCTTGATTGAACGCTTCTCGGAAGATATTGACCTCGCTATTATTTCGAATGGGAAAGGCGATAACGTACGGAAAAATCTGCTCAAGGGTATTGAAAGTGAGGTTGCGAAAAGCCTTATATACATTCCGAACGACGTTCGGGAATCCAAAGGGTCAAAATATCGGAAAACAGTTTACCGATATCCACACAGTATTGAGGATTCGGGTTTCGGACAAGTATCCTCTGATTTGCTGATTGAGGTCAACGCATTTACGCAACCGGAACCTTTTGAAAAACGAGTTTTAAGTAGTTTTATTGCCGAGATGCTGGCGGGAAAGCAACGGTCAGACCTTATCGAACAATATGGTCTTCATGACTTTTCCCTCAATGTTCTATCAGTCAAACGAACGCTTGTGGAGAAAATACTGAGAATTATCAGGGACAGTTATCATGAAAATCCTATTGCGGAACTCTCTCGCCAAATTCGCCACATCTATGACATTTGCCTGATAATGCGCAAAGAGGAATATCAGGATTTTTGCCAAAATAAAGAATTTTCGTCATTATGCCAAAAGTGTATTGAAGATGAAAAAGACAGCTTTCCCAACTATCAACAATGTCTCGAAAAGCCATTGTCAGAAGCCCCGTTATTTTCTGCATTTGAAAGCTGGAGTCCTTTTCTGGAATCTGTCTACAATACGGATTTTTCCGAATTGGTTTATGGAGAGCTTCCTGCAATGGATGAAATTACCAGCACTTTGAGGTTGCTGAAAGACTGCCTGATTTAGATGGTGGACCAGTTTGAAAAGTCAACCCCCATTATTAATCGGTGTTTCGTCTGATTCTGTTGGGTTAACGTATATACTAACCAGATACTTTCAACTCCTTCATCCTAACCTACATATTCTATCCTTAACCCGAAATAGTGACTCTTGTGAAATTGAATAACAAGTGGGAATTCTGGGTTGATCGAGGTGGCACTTTCACCGACATTGTTGCACTTCAGCCAGACGGAGAGATGCTCACCCACAAGCTACTTTCCGAAAGTCCTGGGTATCGAGATGCGGCGATTCAAGGTATTCGGAATATCCTGAAAATACCGGTCGAAGATCAGTTGCCAATTCAGCAAATTTCTGCTGTAAAAATGGGTACAACAGTTGCGACCAATGCCCTGCTTGAAAGAACTGGAGACTCCACCCTGCTGGTGACCACCCGTGGTTTTCGAGACCAACTTCGGATTGGCTATCAAACCCGCCCAGATTTGTTTGCGCTCGATATCCAGTTACCCGAAATGCTGTATTGCGATGTTCTTGAAGTAAATGAGCGTCTCGATGCCCATGGGAAAGTCATTGAACCTCTGGATGAAGAAGCAGCTTGTTTGGGGATGGAACGTTACTTTCACGAAGGCATTCGCTCAGTTGCGATCGTACTAATGCATGGTTATCGATATACGTTACACGAAGATTTGCTTCAGGAGATAGCTAAGTCTATCGGATATACACAAATTTCGGTCAGTCATCAGGTAAGCCCGCTGATGAAATATGTACCACGTGGTGATACAACCGTTGTTGATGCCTATCTTTCACCGGTTATTCGGCAATATGTGACTGAAGTTGCTGGTCAGTTAGGAGGGTCTGATATTCCATCTGGGAAGTTGAAATTGATGCGTTCGAATGGAGGACTTGCCGATGCACGCTTCTTTTATGGCAAGGATGCGATTCTCTCTGGTCCGGCTGGAGGGGTTGTGGGTATGGCTCGCATCAGCGAGGCGGCAGGATTCAATGAAGTGATCGGGTTTGATATGGGCGGAACCTCAACTGATGTCAGCCATTATAACGGTGAGTTTGAGAAGTCCTATGAAACCGAAGTTGCCGGAGTTAGACTTAGGGCTCCCATGATGATGATACATACCGTAGCAGCTGGAGGTGGTTCTATCTTGCATTTCGACGGTGCTCGCTACCGAGTGGGTCCGGATTCGGCAGGTGCCCACCCTGGCCCAGTCTGCTACCGCAATAATGGACCGCTGACCATAACCGATTGCAATGTCATGATCGGTAAACTGCAGCCAGATCTCTTTCCATGTGTGTTTGGCGAGATGGGTGATCAGCCAATTGATGCGGTTGAAGTACGCAATCAATTTACAGAACTTTCCAAAACAATCCGACAACAAACCGACGATATTCGATCACCCGAAGAAGTTGCCTCTGGTTTTCTGGCGGTCGCTGTGGGTAACATGAGCAATGCGATCAAGAAAATTTCCGTTCAACGAGGATATGATGTGACCCGCTACACTCTCTGCTGTTTTGGCGGAGCCGGGGGCCAACATGCCTGTATGGTTGCCGACGCGCTCGGTATGAACAGAATTCTGGTACATAAATTTTCGGGCATCTTGTCAGCGTATGGTATGGGCCTAGCTGACACAGTGGTCGACCGTCAGCTTGCTATTGAAGAGAGATTAACGGAAGATCTCGTTCAAGAGCTCACAGATACAGTTGATGAGCTCAAATCAGACTGTGATGAATCACTTGCTAAGCAAGTTTCGCAAATCATCCAGAAAAATACTGACTACAGAATACAACTGCATGTGCGATACGAGGGCTCAGATACTTCTTTCCCCATCGAGTACGCGCCGCTTGAACACATACAGAGTCAGTTTGAGAAGGTCCATCGAATGCGTTTTGGATTTATATCTCCCGATAAAGAGTTGATTGTCGAATCCATTCAGGTCGAAGCCATGAGTAAAGCTCGATCTGTTGTAACTAACCGGAAAAGAATCGAACCACCAGATTCTATACAAACAGTAAAACCAATTACTGAGAGATATTGTTATATGGATGGCGAGTGGCACAAGACACCGTTTTTTGAGCGGGAAGCACTTTTTTCGGGATATACGATTCAGGGACCATCAGTGATACTCGAATCAACTGGAACACTCAGTATTGAACCAGGATGGCAGGCGACATTGGATGAGACGAAAAATCTCTTGATTGAACGTTACCTCCCGCGCAAGGAATCAGTCGCAATTGGCACTGATGTAGATCCGGTTATGCTTGAAGTGTTCAACAATCTGTTTATGTCAATTGCTGAGCAAATGGGCTCTGTGCTTGAGAATACCGCAGTTTCGGTCAATATCAAAGAGCGACTAGACTTCTCTTGTGCAATTTTCGATCCGGAAGGCGCATTGGTAGCGAATGCTCCTCACATGCCGGTTCACCTTGGCTCAATGTCTGAAAGTATCAAGACTGTAATTCGTGAACGATTCAGCCAGATGCAACCAGGTGATGCTTATATTCTAAATGCGCCTTACAACGGAGGTACACATTTGCCGGATGTCACCATCATTCGCCCAGTTTTTTCCAAACAAGCAGAGTTGCTGTTCTTTACAGCATCACGAGGACATCATGCAGACATTGGTGGTAAATCCCCGGGCTCTGCACCTGCTGATTCAACCCATATTGAAGAAGAAGGAGTGGTCATCGACAATGAAAAACTGGTTGAGAATGGGGAATTCAAGGAGCAGTCGATGCGTGACCTACTCGCAAGCGGGTTATGGCCGGCCCGAAATCCGGATATGAATATTGCCGATTTCAAGGCACAACTTGCTGCCTGTGAGAAAGGGGCACAAGAGTTGCTTAGTATGATTGACTGGTACGGAGTAAAAACTGTACATGCTTACATGAAGCATGTACAAAATAATGCTGAAGAATCGGTGCGAAGAGTGCTGGATGTTCTAAATGACGGACAGTTCACCTATTACATGGACGATGGTCATCAAATTTCTGTCAAGATCACTGTTGACCACTCGACTCGAAGAGCAGTTGTTGATTTTACGGGTACAAGCGATCAACATCCGGGAAATTTCAATGCACCTACAGCGGTGGTCCGTGCAGCGGTGCTATATGTTTTTCGATGTCTGGTGAATGACCAGATTCCACTGAATGAAGGTTGCCTCAAGCCTCTGGAGATCATTATCCCTAGGAATTCAATGATCAATCCGAAGCATCCCGCTGCGGTCATTGCTGGCAATGTAGAGACTTCTCAATATCTTGTCGATACTCTGTTTGGTGCGCTAGGTACAGTTGCAGCAGCTCAGGGAACCATGAATAATTTCATTTGGGGTAATGATCGAATACAGTATTATGAAACAGTCTGTGGGGGTTCAGGTGCTGGCGCTAATTATCATGGTACTCATGCAGTACATACTCACATGACCAATTCGCGCCTTACTGACCCTGAGGTTCTTGAATGGCGATTTCCCGTGCGTGTTGAATCGTTCGAGATTCGCAAAGGTTCTGGTGGGCGGGGACGATTCAATGGCGGAGATGGCGTAACTCGCAAAATTCGTTTCAATGAGGCGGTATCTGTCAATATCATTTCTGGGCACCGTCAAGTTCCTCCCTATGGTCTTGATGGTGGGCAAGCTGCACAAGTTGGGTCCAATTGGGTTGAACATGTTGATTCGAAAATCACTCAATTGACAGGTAGTGACTCGATTGAACTTGAATCGGGAGATATATTTGTGATCGAAACACCGGGCGGAGGAGGATTTGGAGCTCCCTCATCTTGACGATAATGAATGTATATATACATGAAGATATCAATATTGAAACCATTATCTCCGCCATAAATTGGGATTTCTTCCTAAATATAGATGCACACATACTTAGTTAAGGAAATTAGACATCGGATATACTTCGAAATTGTTATCGCAATTTCGCTGAATTGTTCTGACTCGACCTATAAGTGCTCTTTGCTCGCGCCCACCGTCCATATTTATTTAAATGACTTGATTTGAGTTCGATTGAAAAAATCTCATTTTATTCAAATACCGAACGATGGATTTATCATGGATCTCGGTTATAAACAAAAAGGTTCTGAATTTCATTCACCCAAAAAGCTAGTATGTGTTTTCTGAGAATTCAAAGAAAAGCACTATGGGTGGCATTTACTGCAGTGTTGTCCTGTTGTCTATTGGTAAATTCTTGGTCTGCCGATCGGGACTCTCCAATCGTAAAAATTGCAACAACTACTAGCACCGAAAATACTGGGCTTACCCAATATCTTTTTCCAGAAATTGAAAAAGATACAGGTTATCGATACCAGATCATTGCAACTGGGACGGGTAAAGCATTACAGATTGGCAGGGCCGGTGATGTCGATGTGGTCATGGTTCATGCAAAGAGTGCTGAACTCGAATTTGTTAAACAGGGATATGGCGTTGACCGTACGGAATTCATGTACAACGATTTTGTGATCGTTGGGCCGACAAAGAGCCAAGGGGGGATTGATATGAGCGGAGTTTCATCGGTTATCCAGGTATTTCAGAAAATCCGTGACAATCGAGTTTTGTTTATTTCTCGTGGTGATGATTCCGGCACCCATAAGAAAGAGTTGCAAATCTGGCAGATGACAGGTTCGATTCCTGAAGGAAGCTGGTATCGGGAAGTCGGTCAAGGTATGGGCAAGACCTTACAAATTGCCGGAGAACTTGGAGCCTACACACTAACAGATCGGGGTACTTGGTTATACACGAAGGAGCGCTCTCCGCTTGAGATTCAGTTCGAAGGGGATCCGAAACTATTTAATCAGTATAGTGTCATGGCAGTAAGCCCCAAACGCCACAACACTAATTACCAAGGCGCACAAGCATTGATTGAGTGGCTATCGGGGGAAAAAGGCCAACAAATGATCAATGAATTCCGGATTGGTGAAGAGCAGTTATTTCACGCCAATGCCGACAACTAATCTGGTTTTTCGAGTTTTGATTTTGGTTCCTGAGGTTCGAGTTGTTTTTCAACTATATCGTCCAGTTCAAGGGTTTTCTCAAGTTGCTCACGGGAATGCAAAGCGATTGAAATCAATTCTTTCTCTTCATCCCGATTGTCAACTTGCCTCATGAGTTTTTCGATATCACGTTCTACATACGCATTAGCCATTGTGTCTATATGATCTTTTGGAAACCCGAGGTGATTCAAGATTTGCTTACCCATCTCGACTGATGAGTAGAAGGTATCCCTCGTTACTTCCTTAACGTTCATGCTAAATAAATCTATAGCATGATCCCGGTCTCTGGCTCTTGCGATGATGCGTAAATCTGGGTATCCATTCTGAATTAGTTCTACAGCCTGATTTGTTACTGCGGCATTGTTCATGGTCAAAATGATCATATCAGCCTGTTCAGCGTTCACCGCTTTTAACACATCATGCTTGAAGAGATCGCCATAGTAAGTTTTATACCCAAATCGCCGAACTCGCTCAATGTGATCGGGATCGTTTTCGATCACAACTGGTTCAATTCCGTTTACATGTAACATACGACCGATGATTTGTCCTACTCGTCCGAAACCGACCAGAATCACTCGGCTTTCATGATCAATCTCATCCATCTCGAGATTCTGTTCAGCAAACTTTTGATAACGAGGTTCAATTAGTTTGTCATTCAATATTACCAGGATTGGTGTCATCATCATGGTCAAGGTTACAACCAGGATCAGCTTGGAAGATAAGTCTGGCTCTAATGCGCCTGAACTTGCCGCAAAGGCAAATAGTACAAAAGCAAATTCACCACCTTGTGAAAACAGGAACGAAAACATAGGGCGTTCGCTTACATCCAATTTTGTAATGATCGCAAGAACATAAAGAACAGCAGACTTGATAATCAATACGCCAAATGCAGCAGTTACGATGATTAACGGATTATCAAACAGTAATCCGAAATCCATATTCATTCCGACAGAGATAAAAAATAATCCAAGCAGTAGTCCCTTAAAGGGTTGAATATCGGACTTTAGGGCATGACGGTATTCTGAATCTGCAAGAATAACGCCGGCTAGAAAAGCCCCCAATGCCAGTGAAAGGCCCAATTTGTACATAATTGTAGAAAGGCCCAAAATCAACAGCAGTGATAATGCGGTGAATATTTCAGGCAGGCGGGTTGAAGCAACAAATCGGAAGATATGGTGCAAAGCATAGCGACTGACCAGAAAAATTCCAATAGAAGCACTGATCACGGTTAACCCCATCATTGTAGGGTTATTTACTTCTTGAGATTCCAGTTGGGTGCCCGATAGGAAGGGTATCAATGCCAAGACAGGAACCACCAGCAAATCCTGAAACAGCAGGACTGGAAAACCGACTTGTCCGATTGGGCGTTTGAGCAAATTTCGTTCATTGATAATTTGCAATGACATGGCAGTTGAAGACAAAGCCATGGCCAAGCCGATGATCACAGCAATTTGCCAGCTAAGTCCCAGTAGCATGACAACACCCCCGATCAGTATTGCACTCAGTCCCACCTGAAATCCGCCAAAGAAAGCGATAGGCCTTCTCATTGCCAGCAATCTACGCGGATCGAGTTCCAAACCAATGATAAAGAGCAAGAGCATGATACCAAGTTCAGAGAGTTCGAGCACATCATGGGTATTGTCAATAAAACCGAGACCCCAAGGGCCGATCAGCATTCCTGCAAACAGATAGCCTAGGACCGAACCAAGACCCAGTCTGGCAAACACGGAAACCAGAACAACAGACGAACCAAGATAGATTAGGAGATTGAGTATGAGTGCACCGGTATCCATTTTTAATATATCGTCCTTGGTAGATTGAATAGTTAAATTTTAATATTACGTAATAGTGGCTATTTGAGTACGACTCTACCAGCTAAGAAACTCATAGGGGTTCTATCTATGTTCTTGCATTCAATAGAGGACCACTTGATTGGAAGTGTGCATATTTGAAATTCCATCAAATTGTCAAAGACTCTCTACACGAATATCCAGTAGATTCCGTTTTTCCTCTCCAAACACCATTCCGATCAGGTGAATGGGTTGATCAAGGTCTCGATACTTTTCAGCATAGCCTTTTGTACGAATCTGCATAATGGCTTCGTCAAGGCCTTCTTTCACCTTTCTCTCTATATTTTTACTGCCTTTGACCATCTTGAGTTCCAGCACAAACACCTGATTCTGATGCAGGATCACCAGGTCTGAACGGCCACGGCTGGTCATTTCTTCTGCCTTCAGATCAACCGGTGTGGTGCGAAAACTCATATACAGCAAACTCGTATACCAGGCTTCATAATGACTAAGATCACCACTGGAAGGCCAGGCATAGGGAATTCCATCAAGCATGGTTTGAATCTTCTGCTTGAATGCCAAAAAGTTATTTTCTCCCAGAGCCTGAATCAAATCCTCTCCGGTCGCTGCTACTTCCTTGCCGCGCTTGGTCAAGTGCTCCGCTAGCCCAGCATTGAAACTACTCTGTACCTCAAAATTCGGATAATCCAGATGGTATAAAACACGAGTGCCTTTTTGTTCCTTTGCTTTGATGGTCAGATATCCAGACTGGAGCAGCAAGGCCTCATGACTGAAATCACCGAGTTCGAAATTGGTCACAAAGTCGGCATCCACTACACGGTTTTCCAATTGCATCGGACTGACTCTGTTCTCGTTCAACAGCCGATACAGATAACCCGGCTCTCCGGATTTGAACCAGTGTGCGCGAAATTCACGTTTCTTGAACAGATGAAGAATGTCGTGGGGATTGTAGAGCTTCTCCTCGCCGAGCCAGTTATAACCGTTATACCAAGTACGAATCTTGTCCCGATCCAGTCCTTCCAGTTCCAGAGCAAATACCGTATCGAGATCGTGATCGGTATATCCACAAATCGATGCCAAAGGAGGGTACAAGCTGATATCATCGAGATTGTTGAGACCCGAAGAAAAACTGGTCTTGGAAAACATCGTAATACCGGTCACGAACACAAAGCGGATATGGTCTTCGGAACTTTTAATAATGCTATAGATTTCCCGAAGGCTATCCCGATTTGCTCGGGCCTTCTCGTCATCTTCCAGTACATCCAAAACCGGCTTGTCATATTCATCAACTAGCACTACGACCTGTCGGTCAGTCTTTTGGTGCAGATGAGATAGGATACTCCGAAGCCGGTTTGGAGAATCTGTCACCGGAGGCAAGGATTTCAGATCAAATGCCAACTCAATATCATGTAATTGATTGAGTACATTTTTCTCTACAGACTCAGGCGTACTGACTTTCCCATCCAAGGTCAGACGAACGACCGGATACTGAACCGACCAGTCCCAGTGCGGGTGGATATCCAGACCTTGGAACAGCGGCTCGTTCCCTTCGAACAACTCCTTCAGTGTACTGACCAGAAGACTCTTACCAAAACGGCGGGGACGCGAGAGGAAGTAAAAATCACCCTCTTCAATCATTTGCCGGATCAGAGGCGTTTTATCTACATAATAGCAACCCTTCTCCCGAAGTCGTCGGAATGTTTGAATGCCCGTGGGTAGTAGGCGGCGTTCTGTCTGCAACGGTGTACTCATAATCCGGTTATCATAATACAATGTAGGTAAACAGCTATCATGCCTCATTGGTTGTAAGTTTGTATCCCAATAAACTGAACCTGCAAAGGGTCTATGTCTGCTTGAATTGAGTCTTATTATAAAACCGAATGATTTAACTTGCAGAATGATGGTTCCTATGCGATGCTATGAGCCTAGTTTGGACATGCATGAGTTCTGTTTTGCGATTGATATATAAAGCCGTTATCTTGAGTTTGTTTTTCTTGACAACTTCTCTGATGTCGGACCAAAATGACCCACAACTGGATCTTTTGTTTGATCGCTTACAGGCCACTCAAGATAGCAATGAGGCCCAGATAATCATCCAGAAAATCTGGTTCGTCTGGTATCAGCATGAAAATCAGGAAATTGAATATCTCATGGAGCAGGGAGAAGTGAGTATGCGACGTTCTGATTATGAGCAAGCTATTGGTATCTATTCACGTGTGATTTCGATTGACCCTGAATTTGCTGAGGGGTGGAACCGGCGTGCAACGATTTATTATCTGATGGAAGAATACGATCTCTCAACTCAAGATGTGGAGAAAACCTTAACCTTGGAACCTCGTCATTTTGGAGCATTATCAGGACAGGGACTGATCTACTTGAAACAGGAAAAGCCAAAATTGGCAGTAAAATTTTTTAAACAGGCTTTGAAGGTGAATCCGCATATGTTGAATATCCGAAGAAATCTGGAGGCTTTGGAAGAAAACATAGGAGATGTGATTTGATTTCTGTAGTTCAAATGAATTCACTCAGGACTGATATTGATTGAAATACCTGTTAGTGTGGAGCGTTTAACTGATCCAGAAATCTGGAACAAATAGACATCCATCGATTGTGTTGATTGTAATAAGTGAAGATTATGCGAATAGTTTGGGGTAATTACTGACTCCATGATTAACAGTTAAACCATTGGTATATTCGCAAGCATAAGGTATAAAGTATTACATAGAATAACCCTCAAATACGGCCTTCATATTGAAGACTACTCCTTAGATTATGACCACATGATTGACTTATCTGTAAGTCAAAATATAGTTATGGGCGGGGTCAGAAATTTTTTGGTCCATGGACGGGTCTCTCAATCCCTATCTTTTTTAAATTTTCTTCCATCTTCTTATGAATGCGATAATTTTCCAGATCTAATCCGCTTGAATTTTGTATGATTTGGCTATACTTATCGCCAACTTTAGATTTTTTTTGGTTCATTATTCCTCCTCTTGATCTGTAAAAGGTATCACCTTTAAACAAACTGCATAACTCCTATGTTGCATATAGTCAACTATAAAATTATGAAGATTTTTCAGCCATATCCGAAGTTTAACATGTAGTGTTCCAACCTATTGATAATTTGCAATTAAAAAAATCGAGTGGCACTACAAGTGCATTCATCCACCGATTTTCGGTGGA
>JAPOUQ010000018.1 GCA_026708585.1 Gammaproteobacteria bacterium | reverse complement strand
GCCGCCCATGCCGGAAAAACTCCTGAAACTCGGCTTATGATTAGTGGTAATTAGGAAAACTTATACATTCCGGGCTTGCTCACCGCTATGTTCCCATTGAAGAAAATCTTCCTTACCTTAAGGGACGCCTACTTTTTCGTGAGCAAATACGTCAAAATCTTGTCAATGCGTCTCTGTTATTTGTCTCACATGACACGTTGAGCATAAATCGACCTGCAAACAGACTAATTCGTAGCACACTAAACCGACTTGGAAGAAGTATTCGCGGTGTAGAAAATCAACTTCTACATCGTGAAATGGATTTAGCATTTGCGGATGTGCCAGAGTCAAAAAATATTCGATCAGACTGGAAATCACATCATATCGATCGCACGATGCAACTTTATCATCCAATTATAAAATGGGTCGAATTATTTCTATTTGACCAAGGATTGACCGCTTACAGTGGGAAGCACAGAAATATTTCACTGCTATTCCCAATGGAGAGAGTATTTGAGGATTTTGTAACTCATGCATTCCACAGATATCAAGATCAGTACCGAGTGAAGACTCAAGGACCAAAAAAGAATTTGATTGAATATGAGGAGAGGAAGATTTTCAATATGAGACCAGATCTAGTTCTTATGAAACATGGGGAAATACGATTTGTTTTAGATGCAAAATGGAAGAGATTTGATAGGAGAGATGCTGACTCAATAAACACGATTGATCAACCTGATTTGTATCAAATATTTGCGTACAGTAAACGTTATAAATGTGAGAATGTGATGTTGATTTACCCAAAAAAACAAATCTTTCAAAGAGCCCGCAAACTATCGCTTTTTTGATGGAACCTCTCTGATCTGCATGCCATTTGATTGCGTACGGCCAGGTGAGAGCGTCAAACAAGCAATCGAGTGTTTTCGTGAGACAGTATAATTATTTTAATTCTATTCAGCGAAATGTGTAAAAGAACTAAAACATAATTAGGGTACATTTACAGAACCCATAATCATATAAGTTTATTAGCCAACCTTCCTCTCCAATCGAGTTTGATGATAATCGCTTGGAATAACGGCATCTTCGAATGTTTCTTTATATTATCTCGTTTCAGGATTTCTCAAATTAATTTTAATATATCGATCACGGAGGTTACCTGTGCGTAGAAACCGAAAAGCCAAAGTCGTTGCAACATTAGGTCCAGCAAGTTCAACCTCAGACATTATCGAAAAACTTTTATATGCTGGAGTTGATGTTTTCAGGCTCAACTTCAGTCATGGCAACCATGATAGTCATCATGAACGAATTCAAATTATTCGCAAACTGGAAGAATCGATATCTCGGCCAATCGGCATAATGGCAGATATCCAAGGCCCAAAACTTCGTCTAGGTCATTTCATTCAAGAGGGTGTCGAACTGCAAAATGACACATCATATCGTCTCGATCTAAATCCCGATCCGGGTGATAATGATCGGGCGCCATTACCTCATCCAGAGATATTTTCGGCATTGGAAATTGGTAGCGAGTTATTAATTGATGATGGCCGGGTCAAGTTAGAGGTTATCCGCTGTGATAAATCCTATGCAGATACTCGAGTAATCGTTGGAGGCACGATACGAGCAAATAAAGGAGTGAACATCCCGAATGTTGTACTTCCGATATCCTGCATCACTAAAAAAGATCAAAATGATCTTGATTTTGCATTACAAAATGGTGCTGACTGGATAGCGCAGTCATTTGTTCAGACCCCAGAAGATGTTGAAATGATGCGTCAGGTTGTTGATGGTAGAGCTAGAATCATGGTCAAATTGGAAAAACCTTCAGCACTTGAGTCAATTGATAGAATCCTTGAACTTTCTGATGGAATCATGATTGCTCGTGGTGATTTGGGTGTGGAGCTGGCTCCCGAGCAAGTTCCCATTGCTCAGAAGAGAATCATTCGAACCTGTCGACAAGTTGGGAAACCAGTGGTAGTCGCAACCCATATGCTGGACTCGATGGTATCAAATCCGCTGCCTACCCGTGCAGAGGCTTCAGATGTATCCACTGCAATTTATGATGGGGTTGATGCAGTTATGCTATCAGCAGAGTCGGCAGCTGGGCGATACCCGGTTGAATCTGTAGTGATGATGAATAGTATTGTTGAGGAGGTTGAACGGGATCCAGAGTATCGTGCCATTATGCAGGCACAGCACCCAGAGCCTATGAATACTACGGCAGATGCAATCAGTAATAGCATACAGAGAATCACCGATATTCTCGATTCGGCTGCAGCTACTGTTACCTATACATCTTCTGGAAGTACTAGTTTGCGTGTTGCTCGTGAGAGACCTTTGTCTCCAATTTTGAGTATCACGCCATCAATTCGGGCAGCTCGTTATATGTCGTTAATTTGGGGAGTACATCCGGTGGTTGTGAATGTAGCAAATGAAGAGGCCGATGTACTGCAGGTGATTCATGCTGCCAAGAAAATAGCCGTTTCTGAAGAATTTGCTACTGACGGTCAAGCAGTGGTCATTACTGCTGGCTTGCCCTTTGGTACATCTGGAACTACAAATCTGATTCATGTCTCTAGAATTGGCCAAGCTATTGAGTAATTGATAAGGAAGGCTTACTGATCAAACTTGAATTTGGGAAAACTCGGGTCATTTCATCTGGGATAACCGACCACAGGACTTTGATGGGTAGGTAGGATTGTCAAACTCGATCAGAAGGTGATCCAGTCAATTATATGGAGTTCACTTCACGGGACCAGACTTCCATTTGCTCTATGTTGAATTTGGTCATCAGCATACACTGCAACAGCAGTAGATTGAAAGTTCACACGTTTCAGGTGTTTTGTTTAAATACACGTTGATAAGAGACAAAAAAGGTTTCCTTTATAGGTCTTAGGGTAGTTTTCAAATCGCAAAACTTCTCTGCGAAAAAGTGGGAGCAGTTCATAAACAGCAGCGCGTCATGCAAGAGACTTGCGAATTGATTTCAGTAAAGAGAAATTTTGTGAACCAGTAAGAATCTAGTGATCTGATCTGGGGTAATCATCAATGTATCCTTGCAAATAAGAAAGCAACTCCGGTACCCTTTGTACTTCATCGATGATTGCACCATCTGACAACTTAGCGAGAAATCCTCGCGAGTCTTCCGTTGCAAAAGTTCGTATATCTAATGCTTCCAATGACAAGTACTCTTTATCTGAAAACAAATTCCGATCCATTATCAAATTCAGGAGAACATCGGAACTGATACAAATGAATCCTGATGAATATACCAAATATAGTCCATTTTTTATACATGTTGAAATTGTATATATTCATGTCGCAAATGAGGGTCTGAGTTACAATTGAACTTTGATTAGAATTTTGTATACTCGCAAAACTTTAATTATGCACACGCTATATCGGTCGGAAAATATTTATGCAGGCTAATTCGAGTAAAGTCACGGAAGATAGGTTCCAGAATTCTAGTAGCCGACGAGCCCGTCCCTATACCAAAGGTAGACAGGTCGATCAACTAGCAAAAGCCAAAATTCAGTCACTGATCGGTAGTTCACCTAGACGTGATCTTCTCATTGAATACCTACATTTGATTCAGGATCAATATGGATATTTGTCGAGTCAGCATTTAGCAGCTCTTGCTGAAGAGATGCGTTTATCACAAAGCGAAGTCTATGAAGTCGCGACGTTCTACGCTCACTTTGACATTGTGCATGAAAATGAGCAACCGCCTCCGCCTCTGACAATCCGAGTTTGCGATAGTATTTCATGTCAACTCGCAAATGCAGAAAAACTGATCCATGATCTTAAAACTATATCTATGGATGAAGTCAGGGTGCTACGTGCTCCATGCATGGGCCGTTGTGCTACAGCACCGGTCGCTGAAGTTGGACACAACCATGTTGATCATGCAACTGTGCAAAGTCTTGTTGAAGCTGTTGAAGGTAAACTCATACATCCTACAATTCCCGAGTATATTGGCTTTGAAGAATACTGTGAATTGGGTGGTTATCGATTATGGAAGGCTTGTCGGGATGGTGAGCATACCCATGAGCAAATTCTTAATGATCTCGATGAATCACAGTTAAAAGGATTGGGTGGGGCAGGGTTCCCGACTGGCCGTAAATGGCGGATAGTTCGGGGCTATGAAGCACCGCGGCTTATGGCAGTCAACATTGATGAAGGAGAACCTGGAACCTTTAAGGATCGATACTATCTTGAGCGTGATCCCCATCGTTTCATCGAAGGCATGCTGATTGCAGCATGGCTTGTCGGAATTGAAAAATCCTATCTGTATGTTCGAGATGAATATCCAGCGATTATCACCATACTAAAAAAGGAAATTTTAAAAGTACAATCTGCCAAATTAGCAGATCATCTTGAGATTGAAATTCGTCGTGGTGCGGGTGCCTACATCTGTGGTGAAGAATCTGCAATGATTGAATCCATTGAAGGGAAAAGAGGATTACCCCGCAATCGTCCACCTTATGTTGCTGAAGTAGGTCTATTTGGACGTCCGACTCTTGAAAATAATGTTGAGACCTTACACTGGATTCGTGACATTTTAGAGAAAGGACCCAAATGGTTCTCAAATTCGGGTATCAATGGTTGTTTTGGCCTTCGAAGTTATTCTGTCTCAGGACGGGTAAAGAATCCAGGCGTTAAAATGGTTTCGGCTGGAATTACTATCCGAGACTTAATCGACAATCATTGTGGTGGTATGTTGGATGGTCACAAATTTAAGGCTTACCTTCCCGGAGGGGCATCTGGGGGTATTCTGCCATCTTCAATCGATGATGTCCCCCTAGACTTCGGCACCCTTCAAGATTATGGATGCTTTATCGGTTCTGCAGCCATTGTTGTCTTTAGTGATCAGGATAATATGAAGGATGTCGCATTGAATCTAATGCGTTTTTTTCGTGATGAGAGCTGCGGTCAATGCACCCCTTGCCGGAATGGAACGGAAAAAGCCGCTGTTTTGATGGCTAAACCCGAATGGGAAGTTGAGCTCCTTGAAGATCTTAGTGTTGTCATGACTGAGGCATCGATATGCGGCTTGGGGCAAGCAGCCGGTAACCCTATTAACTGTGTACTAAAATATTTTCCTGAGGATTTATAGGCGATGAGCAAAACTGTGAGCTTTACCCTAAATGGAAAGACTATCGCAGCATTGGATGGGGAAACCATTTGGCAGGCGGCACATCGGGAAAATATGCCTATTCCTCACCTGTGCCATCTACCCGAACCGGATTATCGCCAGGATGGTAATTGCCGTGCTTGTGTCGTAGAAATCGAAGGCGAACGAGTATTAGCTGCATCCTGTCTTCGAAAACCAACTGAAGGAATGGTGGTCCGATCAGATTCGAGACGAGCAAGAAAATCACAGTCACTGGTTATGGAATTACTGATCGCTGACCAACCATCTCGGGAACTTGCACCTGAACGTGACTCTAGGTTGTGGAAGTGGGCTGAAACCTTAAATATGACTTCCAGTCGGTTTCCCGCACGAGAACCTATCGAACGTGATTTCAGTCACCCTGCCATGCATGTTGCTCTTAACGCCTGTATTCAGTGCAATCTTTGTGTTCGAGCCTGTAGAGAGGTTCAGGTCAATGATGTGATTGGTATGGCCAAACGCGGGCATCAGGCAAAGATCGTTTTCGACTTCGACGATCCCATGGGTGCGAGCACCTGTGTTGCTTGTGGTGAATGCATTCAGGCCTGTCCAACTGGGGCATTGATGGAATCAACTCGAGTAAATGAGGACGGTATCGACCAGACACCTGAACTCGATGAAGTCGACAGTGTATGCCCATATTGTGGAGTGGGATGTCAGATTACCTATCAATCTCATAATAATGAAATCATTGCCGTTAAAGGTAGAAATGGTCCTTCAAATCGCAATCGGCTATGCGTGAAGGGACGATTTGGATTCGATTATGTAAAACACCCCCATCGACTAACCAAACCTCTGATCCGAATCGATAAGACAACAAAGTCAGCCAATCTCAAAATTGATGCATCAAATTTCAGTGATTTTTTCAGGGAAGTAAGTTGGGATGAAGCGTTGGATTATGCGGCAAATGGTCTCAAGCAGATACGGGATCAACATGGTAGCAGTGCCATGGCTGGCTTTGGGTCGGCGAAATGTACCAATGAAGAAGCATATATTTTTCAGAAATTAATTCGCGCAGGTTTCGGCACGAACAATGTCGATCACTGTACTCGCTTATGCCATGCTTCATCTGTTGCGGCACTTTTGGAGGGCATTGGATCAGGGGCAGTCTCAGCACCATTTATGGCTGCCGAAGATTCTGATTGCATTATTCTGATTGGTGCAAATCCAACTAGCAATCATCCGGTAGCTGCAACTTTCTTTAAGCAAGTTGCTAAACAGGGAACAACCTTGATTCTAATGGATCCCAGAAGAACCCAGTTGCAACGCTATGCTACTCATACCTTGCAGTTCAAGCCGGGTACAGATGTAGCTATGTTGAATGCATTGCTACATACCATTGTTAAAGAAGAACTATATGATCAGCAATATGTTAATCAGAATACGGAAGGATTCGAGAGTCTTCGTAAGCATATTCATGACTTTTCTCCCGAAAACATGCAATCAATTTGTGGAATTGATGCTGAAACCTTGAAGACGGTAGCCAGAAAATACGCTACTTCAAAAGCATCAATCATTTTTTGGGGTATGGGTATTTCGCAACATGTACATGGTACGGATAACGCACGTTGCTTGATTGCGTTATCCCTCATTACCGGTCAGATAGGTCGACGAGGAACCGGTTTGCACCCTCTACGAGGGCAGAATAATGTCCAGGGTGCTTCCGATGCTGGGCTAATTCCTATGATGTATCCAGACTATCAACCTGTTTTTGAAGAGAGTCCGAAAGCTCGATTTGAAGATGTATGGGGTACAACCCTTGATCCAGACAAGGGTCTGACAGTAGTCGAGATTATGCAGGCCATTCATCATGGGAAAATTCATGCTATGTACATTATGGGCGAAAATCCAGCAATGTCCGATCCAGATGTGAAACATGCTCGAGATGCACTGGCAAGTTTGCAACATTTGGTTGTTCAGGACATCTTTCTTACTGAAACGGCATTCCATGCCGATGTAATTCTTCCCGCTTCAGCTTGGCCAGAAAAAGACGGAACGGTTACCAACACTAATCGACAGATACAGATGGGGCGTAAGGTACTTAACCTTCCAGGCGAGGCTCGTCCGGATTGGTGGATTACTACAGAACTTGGAAAACACATTGGCATGGAGTGGGATTATCGAGGGCCATCTGATATTTATCAGGAAATGTCGAGTGTAATGCCATCTCTTAACAATATCACATGGGAGCGAATTGACCGCGAAAGTTCTGTAACTTATCCTTGTGATGCACCTGATCTTCCCGGTAATGAAATCGTTTTTGAAGATGGATTTCCCACGCTAACAGGGAAGGGAAAAATCGTACCTGCTGGAATAATCTCTCCCGACGAATTGCCGGATGCAGAATATCCGATGATATTGAGTACCGGACGTCAACTCGAACACTGGCATACCGGAGCTATGACAAGAAGAGCCAGTGTGTTGGATAATATTGAGCCGGAGGCTGTCGCAACTCTCTCTTCTGATACATTGCAGAGACTCAATGTTATGCCGGGTAGACGTATACAGGTATCTACGCGCCGAGGCTCAATCGAGTTGGTAGCAAGAATGGATAATGCGGTTCCAGACAATATGGTATTTGTGCCGTTTTGTTATGTCGAGGCTGCGGCAAACCTCTTGACAAATTCTGCGCTTGATCCAATTGGTAAAATCCCCGAATTCAAATTTTGTGCTGCAAAGGTGAGCGCGATTTGATTACCTGAATTCATTAATCAACTTTCAATTTTAGTGGTTACACATTCATGAGCGATATTGATATTGCACGAGCTGCAACGATTAAACCTATCACCGGTATTGCAGAACGCCTAGGAATTCCCAATCATGCTTTAGCACCATATGGAAGCACGAAAGCCAAAGTCGATCTCGATTACATTCAGTCACTACCTGATAAACCCGGTGCCAAGTTGATACTCGTTACAGCGATTACCCCCACACCAGCGGGGGAAGGTAAAACTACTACATCTGTTGGTCTTACTGATGGTCTTAATCAAATCGGCAAAAAGTCAATGGTGTGTTTGCGAGAACCTTCATTGGGCCCCTGTTTTGGAATGAAGGGCGGCGCAGCCGGAGGTGGTTATGCGCAAGTTATACCTATGGAAGATATAAACCTTCATTTCACAGGAGATTTTCATGCAATAACTTCAGCACATAGTTTGCTTTCTGCGCTGATTGATAATCATGTTTACTGGGGCAACGAAGCCGGTCTTGATGTACGGAGAATTAGTTGGCGTCGGGTTGTGGACATGAATGATCGGTCTTTGCGTGAGATTACAAGTTCACTGGGCGGTGTAAAAAACGGATTTCCAAGAGAAGACGGATTCGACATCACAGTTGCTTCAGAAGTGATGGCAATATTTTGTTTAGCCAACGATATTCAAGATTTGGAACAAAGATTATCCAGGGTTGTTATCGGCTACACGCGAGATCGAAAACCGATAACGGCAGATGCTGTCAATGCACCGGGGCCCATGACCGTTCTACTAAAAGACGCTATTGCTCCCAACCTCGTACAAACCCTGGAGCATAACCCTGCATTTGTTCATGGAGGGCCTTTTGCAAATATAGCTCATGGTTGCAATTCATTGATTGCGACTAAAGCCGCCTTGAAAATGGCAGATTATGTGGTTACCGAAGCTGGATTTGGCGCTGATCTAGGAGCTGAAAAATTTCTTGATATCAAATGTCGGCAAAGTGGTATTTCTCCTGATGCAGTCGTGTTGGTTGCAACGATCCGAGCACTGAAAATGCACGCAGGTATTCAAAAGAATGATTTATTTAACGAGAATGTCGAGGCGGTTCGAAATGGATGCAGTAATCTTGCTCGTCACATCGAAAACATCCGACAATTCGGTCTCCCTCTAGTTGTCGCGATCAACAGATTTGTAGCAGACACTGATGCTGAAGTTGCGGCAGTTAAGGAGGTTTGTGCAGAATATAAAGTCAAAGCGATCATGGCCAATCACTGGGCTGAAGGTGGGAAAGGTGCAACTGAATTAGCAGAAACGGTTGTCGATTTAATTCATACTGAAAATTCCGATTTCACGATGACATATCCAGATGGTATGTCATTATGGGACAAGATTGAAGCAGTCGCAACAAAGATTTATCGCGCTAACAACATCGCTGCTGATGCACGTACACGTAATCAGATTGACGATTTACAAAACGGTGGGTATGGGCATCTACCTGTTTGTATTGCTAAGACGCAGTACAGTTTTTCCACGGACCCAACAAGAAAAGGGGCTCCTGTAGGTCATACTTTGGAAATACGTGAAGTTCGTTTATCTGCCGGCGCGGGTTTTGTAGTTGTGGTCTGTGGTGATATTATGACCATGCCTGGTTTACCGAGAGAACCAGCTGCAAATAAAATTCGTATTAATCAGCAAGGTCAAGTGGAAGGATTGTTTTAGTTTCACGTTCTGTGAATTGCGTTTAACCAAATATCAAATTGCAATGATTCAGGTTTTCAAGTGGTATAGACCGAGTTCATTGGTAGCATCCCAAACATTCTATCGGCAAACAAAAACTACCATGGAATCCAAATTCGATATTTGATCTTCCGAGTTCTAATGATTATCTTTGCGATAGTGTTTTCTAGTAGCATGAAAATGCATATTGCGTACTATAAACCTTCTTCAAATCCGACTAACACGTTTACAGTATTTAAGCCAATCTTCTCGATAGCATAACCGCCCTCCATAAGAAATACTGTTGGCAAACCAAGTGTAGCAAGATAACGACCATAATGCTGGAAATCATCACTCTTCAGTTTGAAAAATGAAATAGGGTCTTCTTCATAGGTATCGACACCGAGAGATACAATTAGTGTATCTGGAGCATAGTTTTTGATTTTTGAGCAGGAATCTTCGAGTGCCTTGAACCATTCCGAATAGGTTGTATTCGGTGGCATTGGGTAGTTAAAGTTAAATCCTTCCCCTGAGTATTGACCAGTTTCATCTGAATATCCGAGAAAGTGTGGGAAGGCGTGTTGAGGATCACCATGCAATGATAAATACATGACATCCTGCCGTTCATAGAATATTGATTGAGTGCCATTGCCATGATGGAAATCTACATCGAGTATAGCTACCCGTTGTGCACCTTGATCCAAAAATGCTTGGGCGCAAATTGCTGCATTATTGAAAAAACAATATCCGCCGAGCATGTCAGTGGCAGCATGATGCCCTGGCGGGCGACACAAAGCAAAAGCTGAATATTCTCCTTCATTGATTTGCTTTTGAGCTGTAAGCGCGACCTTCGCACTGGCCAAAGCGGCCTCCCATGTTCCTGCGCTTACCGATGTTTCTGCCGATAAAGAAAAATACCCGAGTTGTCCCTCAATATGTTCAGGTATGCGTTTTTGCATACCCCGTACAGGCTGGATTGTAGGAATTGCTTCCCCTACATAACCGGATTTCTTCCACTTATCCCAGCATGTTTGGAGAAAGTCAACAAACCTAGTGTCGTGGATGCGAAGAATTGGCTCCATCGAAAATTCTTCAGGTTTCATAATCTCCCCAAGTCCAGTTGCGTTGATTTGTTTTAGGACATAATCCATACGTTCTGGTCTTTCAAATGGAGGAATGAGTTGACCGCCATAAAGTTCAGTTTGAGCATTCCTAAGTTTATGGTCTTCGCTATATATGGTTTTCATGAATAATGTATATAAATAAAATAAATAATTATTATATATAGAAATCAATGATTAATAGAACCTGCTAGTGTTTGATTAACATTACCCATAAGATTTTTTGTATAAATTTCAGATACTAGTTCAACATATTTTTCACTGGTTCTTCAATTAGAGTTATGCATTGTAGCAAATTCCGGTCCCGCTACCCTCTGGCAACAAATTTTTTGTTATATCATAGGGGTATAGTTGATGATGAGCATCCTTATCATTACCCGTGATTTACGAATATTGATCTAGCTGATATTAAAAATCTGCCAAGGTGATTTTTCAAATATCTGCTGGATGTACTGATCGCTGGAATACTTTTGGCATAAATTACTGCTACCACCTCTGAGCAGGTTACTCAATCAGCCCAGTCCCGTGTTCGTGCTACGTCAAGTTCAGGTGCTTGATGTTGCGAATTCAGAGTGCTTTGATTTTCGAGGCAGGAAACAAGTTATGCTCATCCGTTTTACCACAATTTCGACCTTTTCTAGTCCAAGAAATTGATAAAGATCAGAGGGCTTGAGGGAGGAAGACGTGCCCACAAACTTATCCATGAAAAATACTGATATCTGCAATAGACTCAATCATCTACAATTTTTGAGATGTCCTTCAAGTTATCCGAAATTTCGGAGGCAATCTTGCTAACTTCATCATCGTCCCCCATGGCGATTTTCAGGAAACTCATTTCAGACCAGTTCTTTAACTCGTCATTATAGTACTTGAAGAAGCCAATCTTAGGCGATCTGTCCTTAAAACCTCGATTGTTTAGACGTTCCACCTTATCCTGCTTGAAATCACGATACTTTGATTCTCCTCCAAAATCACAACCAATCCAAACTCTACTCCACCCTGCTGGGTCTGAACCCAAAATAATGCGGGCTTGATCTTCATTCTTTGACCTTTTTTTGAGAATTAGCGAGGCGTTTCTATCCATCATATTTGACTGGGAATCTTCAATACTCCAAACCTCTTGCGGAAAGTTCTTTTTGATGGCGTCTAGCACATTCACGATTAACTTTTTCCTCACAATTGGCAGTGCTCTTTCAATCTGCAGGGCGAGCTCCAGGTTTTTCTCGCTTTGTTGAATGTAGTCGGCTGTTTCGTCAAGAATTACGTCTTTAGTCATCATCGTTTTCCTCGCCAATAGGGTCTGAAATAATAAAATGTTTCTGTATATAGTTAAGTAAATCCGTCAAAAACCAACGAACCCGTTCCGCTTCGCACGCAGATATGCATCTCACCAGCCAACTTTCCAATGATGGAGATTCGAATTTGGCACATCTGAAGGGTAGTGTGCAACAACATTTCTTATCCTCAGGATTGTCCGGAAGAGTCTTGGGTAAACTGCCATCACCGCTAAGATACACGAGCCATGCGTATGAACCTGCCTGTTTCTGTAGATGATCCAGATAATCACGAAGTTGATTAGTCTGTTCCCCGGCCCAAGGCTTGTTTTCGATGCCAATCCACTTGTCACCCCGAGTTTCGGGCACTCTAATGACGATGTCAATTTTTCGTCTGTTATATGTCTGGTGTTCGAGATCAATTCGACTATCATATAAGTCTGTAGATGGAAAACCTTCCCTCACTTCGATGTCGAGCACCTTCTTTACCTCATCAAGGAACAGGTAAAGAAACTTATCACCCTGACCATGTGTTCCGGTTGGCTTGAGCATCTCTCCAAAGATACGTGATAAATTTTCCTCTTGTTCATTGAAGAAATCAAACAGAGAGAATTGGGTTGCGGCCAGTCGATCAACTTTGCGTTGCGCTTGCCGAGCTATACGAATAACCGGGCTGAGACCGTTGAAAAAAACATGTAAGTTAGAAGTATTAGACTTCTTTGCCGAATTCATCCTACTTTCTAGACCCTCGAAGAATGTCGATAGGGTTGTTTTTAAATCATGTTCATAATGATTCTTCATAATTGGCAATCAATACGTGAATCCCTCAGAGGTTTGTCGAAATCGATAGCAATCAACCCTCAATGGAGGGGCATTTAATAATTTACATCGATCTAATTTAGTATAAGTATATACCAAAGAAACTGTTATCCGATCTTTAACATTTTTGCGGTATCTGATCTAGGTCAAAATCCTATTTGGTCTATCTCTGGTCCATAAATATGCCC
>JAPOUQ010000103.1 GCA_026708585.1 Gammaproteobacteria bacterium | reverse complement strand
TGGAGAATAGCGCTCGACATACAAGCCATTACGTAATCGCAATTGCTGAAACACGAATAAAATAAAATGGGGCCGAGTAGACGGGGCTGTTACCAAGCCCCGTCTACTCGGTCTAAAATGGTTAGGCAAACCAATCTATTCGCTTGTGTATTCGGGTTTCACAAGCAGGTGATAGAAAGGGATTCTCTCGAACAGAGTCAAGCTCAAGTTCTACATAGTTGTGTAGATACTGAGCTCGGATTGCAACTGTTTCCTGATGATCGCACAGAGCACATAGACCGAAAAGGCGATCCACAGCTGGGTCTTGACGGCATTTTCCAAATGGCCGAAAAATGACTTTACCCGCAAGTGTTGCTTGATCCACTTGAAGAACAGCTCTACATGCCAGCGGCTCCGGTACAGGTCGGCGATGATCAGTGGAGGAAGCTCTATATTGTTGATCAGGAACACCAGATTCTTGTCGTGGTCGGGATCCCGATAGAGGATTCCACATAATAAATTGCGGATAATGATCCCGGGTGTTGGTGCCGGTCAACCTGACCCGTTGATCACAAATTAGTCCGGTACAGCGATCGACCGGGTACGCGGGTACACACGCTGGGATTTTCGATTTTAGAATGTCTAAAACAAGGGCAAACCATTTGTGCATCAGGATGAAATCAGAATTCTCATGGGGTTATGCTCGTTTTTGATTAGATCCAATTTATCGAAACCGTATTCCTACGAATAGTCCTCACCTCTGGGCTGGTTTCAACACGATACACGAATGAATTTCTTACTGTGGAATTCAGAATAATTTTTTGAGCAAGAAAAAAACGAGAATATTTACTCTTTTTCATTAAATGATTGTATGGAGCAAATAACAAAGTGTTATTTATCAGTTTTTCAATATCGATTATCTGAGTGAGGTTAGCATTACTGACACTTGACATTATGGGAGTAGCGTATGATGGAAATGACTCTAATGCTAATTACCTGTGCTACACTAAAGGTAACTAAACTACCAAGTATTTTGTAGAGGAATCACAATGAAATCGATAGTTAAAGTTGTTGTTTCAACATTACTGATATCTTTATTCTGGACAGGAATAGCCTTCGGTGCAGAATCTACCTATGAAAAACAAAAAGTTGTCTATCATATAAATTATGACAACCCCAAGGCTCAGTTCGGAGCACTTCGCAATATTCAAAATCATATCAATGCTGTTGGAGCCGATAATTTGGATCTCAAAGTAGTGTTGCATGGTAATGGGTTAGCATTGTTGCTCGAACCAGAATCACTGGAGAAACTTGGAAAATTTAAACATGCGAATGCAACCGAGAGTATGACAGCCAAGATCGCAGGACTTAAGAATCAGGGTGTTGATTTTCAGGTTTGTAACAATACTATCAATGGGCGTAAAGTGGACTATGAAACTGACTTGTACGATGTATCCAAAGAAGATATTGTTCCAAGTGGCGTAGCAGAGGTCGCAAAACTACAGGCTTTGGGTTATTCATATATAAAGCCATAAGCCTCCATAGCATGACTGTATTCTGAATCAAAAAGAACAACTTAGTCAAGTTTAAGTGAATTGTTTCAGGCTGTTTTTCAAATAGGGTTGCTTGCGCTTCCGTTATTTCAGTCGACCGATCAGATATTAGTCAACTTTTCGCATACAACTGCAAGAATAATGATAAGTAGACTTTCTACTCATTAATTGACTTGCTATACGAAGGAATTATCCCACGATGAAAAATTTAATTTATAGTGTTATAGGTATTGCTCTGTCAGGCAGCATTGTTTTGGCTGATGATGTCAAAATTGGTATTTTGATGGGTTTCACAGGCCCGATTGAGTCTTTGGCTCCAGATATTGCTGCAGGTGGTGAACTCGCAATAAGCGAAGTATCCAATAGCGGCTTGTTTCTTGGGGGTCATTCAGTAGTGGCTGTTCGCGGTGACAGTACCTGTGTTGATGCCGCTGCTGCTACAGCAGCAGCTGAACGCCTGATAACATCAGATGGTGTGGTAGCAATCAATGGTGCGAATTGCTCGGGTGTAACCACAGCGGTCTTGAACAATGTAGTTTTACCAAATGGAATAGTTATGATTTCACCCTCGGCAACCACTCCAGCACTGTCTACTGCTGAAGACAATGGTCTATTTTTCCGAACTGCTCCTTCCGATGCTAGACAAGGTCAGGTGATGGCAAATATTCTCGGTGATCGTGGTATCAAATCTGTCGCTGTGACCTATACCAACAACGATTATGGAAAAGGATTGGCTGACAGCTTTCAGTCTGCTTATAGTGAGTCGGGAGGCGAGATAACCATTTCTGTCTCACATGAAGACGGTAAAGCTGATTACTCGGCTGAGGTTGCAACACTCGCTTCGGCTAGTGGTGAAGTGCTGGTTGTTATTGGTTATCTTGACCAAGGAGGAAAAGGCATTATTCAAGCATCACTGGATAATGCTGCTTTTGATGTATTTATGCTCCCCGATGGCATGGTTGGCGAGTCACTCACAGATTCATTCGGTGCGGATATAAATGGCTCGTTTGGCACTCGCCCCGGATCAGATAGTCCCGGAGCTACCATGCTATCAGATCTTGCCGGATCGAGTTTTAACGCCTCTGGTCCGTATGCAGGTGAATCGTATGATGCGTCAGCTCTGATATTACTGGCAATGCAGTCAGCAGGCTCAACCAAAAGTGCTGACTTCAAGACCCATGTCGAAAAAGTAGCCAATGCTCCGGGTGAGAAAATTTATCCAGGTGAACTCGCCAAGGCATTAAAGATCCTTGCCGATGGAGGAGAAATAGACTATGTCGGTGCGTCTGCCGTTGAATTGATTGGACGAGGTGAATCTGCTGGTTCGTATTTCGAAATGGAAGTTAAAAACGGTAAATTTGAAAAAGTCGCTAATCATTAATTCCGTGTTTGCTTAAACTAGGGCGACCAAGACGAACCAACTTGGTCGCCCTTTCATTTCGGTCAGACAATGCTTTCCGTTGACGACCTTCACCTGCACTTCGGCGGGATTAGGGCAGTTGATGGGGTTACCCTTGCTATCGAAGCGAACACCATAACTGGTTTGATTGGCCCGAATGGGGCTGGGAAAACTAGCTTATTTAATGCTATCGCAGGTGCATATCCCCCCACATCTGGCCATATCTTTCTAGATCATGAAGAGATAACCGGACTCCTGCCCCATCAATTATTCTCTCGTGGATTGGTCCGAACATTTCAGATAGCCCATGAGTTTTCCTCTTTGACCGTACTCGAAAATTTGATGGTTGTTCCGGGTGCACAACCCGGTGAACAACTATTCAATGTCTGGTTCAATCCAAGTCAAATCCGAAAGTCAGAAGAGCGAATACGAGAGCGAGCTCAAGAAGTCATGCAGTTTCTGAAGATATCTCATCTTGAAAATGAACTTGCTGGAAATTTGTCAGGTGGGCAAAAAAAGCTTCTTGAACTTGGTCGAACCATGATGACCGAAGCAAAAATCGTCTTTCTGGATGAAGTTGGGGCTGGCGTGAATCGAACTCTACTAAAAACCATTGGTGATTCAATTCAAGAGTTAAATCAACAGCATGGCTATACTTTTTGTATGATTGAGCATGATATCGATTTCATTACCCGGTTGTGTCATCCTGTCATTGTTATGGCGGAAGGTAAAATACTAACACAAGGGAGTATCGAAGAGGTCAAAACCAATCATGAAGTGATTGAGTCTTACCTTGGCCGCAAAACTACTGGTTAACCAGATTGTATATATGAGTTTTCTCAACGCAATTGGTATGAGTGGTGGGTATGGTACGGGCCCGAACATAATTCATGATTGTGATCTTCGCGTTGGTGAAGGAGAAATTGCAGTTGTTGTAGGACCCAATGGTGCAGGCAAATCCACAGCGATGAAAGGCATCTTCGGAATGATCCAACTTCGTAAGGGAACGGTTCTGTTTAATAATCATGATATAACAGATTTATCTCCATCTGATCGTGTTTTGGAGGGAATGGCATTTGTACCACAAAACAATAATGTCTTTCCCTCAATGAGTGTTGAGGAGAATCTTGAGATGGGTGCCTTCATCCGTGCAGATGATATCTCTAACACGATAAGCCAGATTTTCGAGTTGTTTCCAACTCTCAAAAATAAACGCAGACAGATGGCCGGCGAGCTATCAGGCGGTCAACGCCAGCAGGTCGCAATCGGCCGAGCTCTGATGACAGAACCAAAACTTTTGATGCTTGATGAGCCAACCGCTGGTGTATCCCCAATTGTCATGCAGGATTTATTTCAGCGTATACGGGATATTACAGCAAGCGGTGTGGCCGTTATTATGGTTGAGCAAAACGCGAGACAGGCACTTGAAATTGCTGATCGTGGATTTGTTCTAGTTCAGGGAAAGAACCGCTTCACTGATCTGGGAACTGCTCTATTGGCCAATCCTGAAGTTCAGCGTTCCTTTTTGGGCGGATAAATGGATTTCGTCAATGCCATTGTCCTGTTTTGTAATTTTGTTCTTGTTCCAGCTACCACTTATGGTGCACAACTAGCACTCGGTGCACTGGGAATTACAGTCATTTATAGTATTCTCCGCTTTGCAAATTTTGCACATAGCGAATTGATGTCTTGGGGTGCAATGCTGACCTTGTTTCTGACTTGGTATTTACAATCTATGGGGATAAGTGCAGGTCCGCTTCCGACCGCCCTACTCGCTCTCCCTGTTGGTATCTTCGGTGCAATTGCTATGGCTCTTACTACTGAGAAATTGGTTTATCGATTCTATCGAAGACAGCGAGCTAGCTCGATAACATTTGCAATTGTATCTGTTGGGGTAATGTTTGTGATGGCTGGACTAACCCGGTTCATGATTGGCCCAGATGAACAAGTCATGGTCGATGGTCAACGCTTTCTAATCAAGGCCATAGAATTCAAGCGCAAAACTGGACTGCAGGAAGGTCTTGCGATCAAAACCAGTCAAGTTATTACTATTGTTGTTGCCGTTACTATGGCGGGAGCTTTGTTCTGGTTTCTTTATCGAACCCGACCCGGAAAGGCAATGCGAGCTTTTTCTGATAATCAAGACTTAGCACTACTTTCGGGAATTAAACCGGACAGAGTTGTTGCTATTGCATGGATATTAGCGGCAATTCTAGCGACTTTGAGTGGAACATTGTATGGATTGGACAAATCTTACAAGCCATTTGTATTCATGCAATTACTGCTTCCGATCTTTGCTTCAGCAATAGTTGGTGGAATCGGGCAGCCGGTAGGTGCTATTTTGGGAGGATTCGTAATTGCCTATTCCGAGGTATTGCTGACTTATGCCTACAAGAGGTTCGTAACTTATCTTGTACCTAGAGATTGGGCACCCGAGGGCCTACTGCAATTATTGTCAACGAATTACAAATTTGCTATTTCATTTATCATTCTGGTTGTTGTGCTCTTGATACGCCCTACAGGCATCATTCGGGGTAAAGTGCTATGAAACAAAAGGAATTGTTGTATTTTATTGCATTTGTAATTTTTCTGATCGGGGTTGGACTGTTACAGAGCTGGAATGTCGCATTTGGCATCTTAAACATGTGCTTGATTTCAGCAATCATGGCGCTTGGTGTTAATATTCAATGGGGATATGCTGGCCTTTTCAATGCCGGTATCATGGGGTTTGTTGCTCTCGGAGGGTTAAGTGCGGTGCTTGTTTCAGCTGAGCCGGTTGGCGAGGCTTGGAGTAATGGAGGTATCGGTATTGTCGCAAGCCTAACCATTCTAGTAATTACCATTGCGATGATTTTCTATGTTCAAAAGATGTTTGCTTCACCTTTGCGATTATGGATTATCATTATGGTCATCTTGTTGGGGTATTGGCTCTTTCAGGGTCTCTTTTCTGCGGCTGTAGAGCAAATCGAATCATTCAACCCGGCTTTTGCAGGATATTTGGGTGGATTGGGTTTACCGATCACTTTATCATGGATTATTGGTGGACTGGTTGCTGCCGGTGGTGCCTGGTTAATAGGCAGAATCTCACTAGGGCTTCGAGCTGATTATCTGGCAATTGCTACTTTGGGCATTTCTGAAATTATTATCGCAATCATTAAATACGAAGAATGGCTGACTCGAGGTGTTAAGAATGTAACTGGACTGCCAAGACCAGTACCCTATGAGATAAATCTGGTTGAAACACATTGGTTTGTGGATCTCGCAGAGACAATAAATGCGAATCCGATAGCCATGGCCTCACTGTTTGTCAAATTCTGTTATTTCGGTTTGTTTCTGGGAGTGCTGGCTATCCTCATGTGGTTTTCGGAGCGAGCACTCAAATCCCCGTGGGGAAGAATGATGCGCGCTATTCGTGATAATCGCGATGCTGCAAGTGCAATGGGCAAGGATATTACGAGTCGTCACCTTCAGACATTTATCCTAGGTTGTGCAGTGTGTGGTATTGCAGGAGCTATGTTAGTAACCCTAGATGGTCAACTGGTGCCTGGTAGTTATACTCCTTTACGCTATACTTTTTTGATCTGGGTCATGGTGATTTTAGGTGGGTCAGGAAATAACTGGGGATCTATACTTGGTGGGTGCATAATCTGGTTTTTGTGGATTCAAGCTGAACCGTTGGGATATGTTCTGGTTGGTTTCATCACATTTCCATTTGAGGACAATCACTGGTTGAAAAATCATCTGGTCGAAAATGCTGCACAAACACGCTTAATTCTCATGGGTGCGATCTTACTGATGGTGATGCGTTTTGCGCCAAAAGGCCTAATTCCAGAGCGATAACTATTCCGTGAAAGGCTGGTTCCAATACATCTGATTCAAAATATGGAAAAAAATACAAAATCATTGAATCTTGTTGAATTATTTGAAAATAACCGATGCATCTTCCCTGCGTCAGTAAACGATCCGGTGTCGGCGAGAATTGCCGAAGATCTTGGTTTCGAAGCCCTCATGCTGGCTGGGTCAACTGCATCACTTGCGGTGCTTGGTGATCCCGATCATATATTGCTTACACTAAGTGAATTATCCGATTTGACTCGTCGGATATGCCGGGCTAGTAGTGTACCCCTGATGGTAGATGCGGATCATGGTTATGGAAATGCATTAAACGTTCGAAGAACTGTTCAGGAACTTGAGAATTCCGGTGCTGCTGGACTTTCGATTGAAGATACCAATTTACCGCGTCCCTATGATATCCACAGGAGTTATCCACTACTATCTGTTGAAGAGGGGGCTGCAAAAATCCAAGCTGCAGTTGAAGCGAGAAAATCTTCATCATTTTTGATTGCTGCAAGAACGAACGCACCAAGAATTAGCTCACTGGATGATACACTAAAGCGTATCGAGAGCTATCAGAAAACGGGCGTTGACGCCTTATTTTTGGTTGGTGTCAAAACCCAAAAGCAACTGAAAACAATACAAGAAATTGTAAAATTACCAATTATGCTGGGTGGAGCGGGTGCAGATCTTGCTGATTCGGATATACTTGTCAAGCATGGAGTCCGATTCTTTGTCCAAGGTCATCAACCGATTCAGGCGGCGATCCAGACTGTTTATTCCACACTCAAGTCGCTTCGTGAAGGCGTAAAGCCGAGAGACCTAACTGGTTTGCCTGATCAAGAACTAATCGAAAAAGTAACTCAAAAACACCGCTATAAATATTTGATTGATCGCTATCTGGAGCCTTGATGCTCGGGGTGCACTTGTCTCTTGGGTTTTAGTTTAGTGCTTGTTTTTGAATTGATAGATTCGATGTCATTCTTATAATTCGAAACTGGTAAGTTTGTGATAAATGAATTACCGGAAGCGATCGTCAAATCTCCTTTTTTCATATTGATGAAAATGGATCGTATTATGTAAATTCTGGCAACATCTCCTCGCAAAATCTCTCTACCAAACGGATTTGTTGTGTATGTTCTAAACCCATGCTAGCGTAGTAAATGAACTCATAAACGCTCGATTCCTCGTTACGATTCAGCTTGTCAATTACTAGTTTGGGTGAGCCAAACACTGAGTTTCTTTTCATTGCTAGTGCTCTCTTTCTGAGAGTTCCTCAAGTGGTACATGGTCTGGAAACCCCATTCACAACGCCCCTAAATCACGAAAACATTTTCAAACTGGCCTAGAATACAAACAATTGAGTCAATAGGAAGTTTTCTCTCTAACTGAGACTCATAAATTGTTGAATATCTCATCATTGTTAAAGTCGGAATCTTGCAATCCGAATACTTATCCACAAAGTCAGAATATGAAAGGGTTAGGGACAATTGTCATTTCCAGTGCATGGTGTTTAGATGATCAGAGTAAATCGAATCTTCCCTAATCAGCAATTTGTACCATTTCTAGAGTGTGCCATGTAACTGATCACATATCCATATTGTCATCAACTCGTCCAAGATTAATCATGATTGGGAATTCTATAATCGTTACATACGCATTTGGTTTATTTATTTGATCAAGGTTAAGAATTGGTATATGGCTGGTTATTGTCTTGAATCAAAATGGTCTGGTAATTTCAATATGCATGGATAATTGATTACTAAGATCAGATTTGCGAATCGTTATCGAATTATAATCGTTGGCTATAATCCATCAACTATTTTTGCAATGTTATCGATTGAATCAATAGTACCACCATACAGAATTACTCGTGGATCATTCAATTAAAAGACAAAGAAACAGAGCAATAGTTGCTATGGTTAGTCAAGTGCGGTGCTGTTTGAGTAAAGAGGGAATTAATACAAATTCTATCGAAAAAGCAAAAGGCGAGTTGCTAAAACTTTGTGAACAACCAGAATTGTTTCCCAGAGATGACTTTCCAGTTCCACCAGCCGGGCAATCGGAATTGTTTTTTCATGTTTATGAGGATCCGATCCAGGAATATTCTCTTTATGTTTACTCGGCCTTATGCGGCAAGGCATACCGACCACATAATCATGGTAATTCTTGGGCAATTATCGCGGCCATAGAAGGCGCAGAAAAGCATAGTTTGTACAAACAAACCGGGTATTCTTCAGCAAATTGGATAGCTGATATCATCGTTCAACCCGGTACTGCTGTATCATTACTACCGGGCGGTATTCATGCAATTGAATCAGTTGGAAATTCTCCTTTACTGCACCTGCATTTTTATGGAAAATCATTCGAAATTCAGGGCGAACGAGTCGAATTTGACAAGAAGACCGGACGTTCATACCATTTGACATTAGATGACAATAATCTTTCGTATATTATTGATGCAAGGTTTTAATATTATAAAAATAATTATACATTTATGACTGATTATTCATCATTACCCCTGACGGCTTCGCATTGGGGAACTTATCGTGTTGAAACACAGGACGGTAAGGTCAAGGCCTTGCATGCTTTTGAACAAGATCAAGATACCTCACCAATTGGTACTGGAATACTTGATGTTCTAGATGGTCCAAATCGAATCATCAAACCGGCCATAAGAAAAAGTTGGTTGGATCAGGGACCTGGGGCTTCGAAAGAATTACGCGGTAAGGATCCTTTTGTACAAGTTTCGTGGCAACAAGCAGAGGAATTGGTTGCGGATGAATTAGCTAGAGTAATTCAGATTCATGGAAATGATGCCATATATGCGGGTAGCTATGGCTGGGCAAGTGCGGGTCGTTTTCACCACGCACAAAGTCAGATTCATCGCTTTTTCAATTGTATTGGAGGATATGTTCGGTCTGTTGATACCTATAGTTTTGCTGCTGGTGAAGTATTGCTTCCACATATCATTGGAAATTTATATGTAATGTTGACGCATGCTACCAGCTGGCCTTCGATTATTGAACATGCCAATTTGCTTGTGGCTTTCGGTGGAATCCCATTAAAAAACGGGCAAATCAACGCTGGTGGTGTCGGTCGACATACTCAAAAAGAAAACGTAAGGCGAGCTTTGGAATCTGGGTTAGAGGTTATCAATGTGAGTCCCATACGAGCTGATTCGGGTTGTGATTCTCGGATTCAATGGCTTGCCGTTCGTCCCAATACTGATACAGCATTGCTTTTGGGTATTGCCCATACACTATTTATTGAGAAGCGCGTTAACCATAAATTCTTAGCGAAATATACAATTGGCTATAGACGTTTCATTACATATCTGACTGGACAACATGATGGAACAATTAAGGATGCAAAATGGGCTTCGGAAATTTGTGGTCTGACTGAAAACGAGGTCAAGGAACTTGCTCGTGCGATGGCAAAAGGCCGAACTATGATTTCACTCTCCTGGTCCCTTACTCGACAAGATCATGGTGAACAAACGTTTTGGGCGGGTATTGCGGTAGCGTCTATGCTGGGTCAAATTGGACTGCCAGGGGGTGGTATTGGTTTTGGTTACAGCGCGACCAATAGCGTTGGGGATCATGCTTCTCGGGTAAATGGTGGATCACTTCCTTTAGGTCAAAATCGAGTCAAAAACTTCATACCAGTTGCCCGATTTGTCGATATGCTTCTAAATCCTGGCGGTCAGCACGAGTATAACGGACAAACCCTAACCTATCCAGATATCCATTTGGTTTACTGGGCTGGTGGAAACCCATTTCACCATCATCAGGATATCAACCGTATGCTCAAAGCATGGCAGAAGCCTGACACCATTATTGTAAATGAGTGGTGTTGGAACAGTATGGCTAAATACTCGGATATCGTGCTCCCCTGTACAACGACATTAGAAAGGAATGATATTGCACTCTCACCTAGAGACCCCTTTGCTATTTTTATGCAAAAAGTGATTAATTCGCCCGGCTTGGCCAGAAATGATTTCGATATATTTTCGGGTATTGCACAAAAAATGGGAGTTGCAGAGGAATTCACAGGTTGTAAAACTGAAGAGGATTGGCTGAAATTTATCTATAAACAGACACAGGAGAATGCTAAATCTAGAGGAATAAAAATTCCAAACTTTCAGGATTTTCAGTCTACTGGTTGGACACTTTACCCTCCTCCCAAGCTACCTACCGTTTTATTACAATCGTTTCGAGATGATCCATACAAAAATTTATTGAAAACCAGTAGTGGGAGGATTGAGCTGTTTTGCGACACCATTCATAAATTCGGATATGCGGATTGTCTTGGACATCCGACCTGGATGGAACCTTTCGAATGGCTCGGAAATGCGGATAAAGAGTCTCTCCATCTTTTATCAAATCAGCCATCAGCCAAACTACATTCACAACTTGATCATGGACAATATAGT
Source organism: Gammaproteobacteria bacterium (assembly GCA_026708585.1). Classification (GTDB taxonomy): domain Bacteria; phylum Pseudomonadota; class Gammaproteobacteria; order Arenicellales; family Poriferihabitantaceae; genus Poriferihabitans. The sequence continues at coordinate 1,799 of JAPOUQ010000103.1, read as the reverse complement.
CGTTCAAAGAAAATCAAGGAGCGAGAGCCGATTTCGATCAATTCCAAAGAAGCATCCAAAAGAAACCTCAAATCAGAGGATATAGTAAAAGTTTACAACTCTCGTGGGGCATGTCTAGCAGGTTTGGTGATTGACAATGGAATTCGCGATGGAGTTGCACTAATGAGTACAGGAGCCTGGTATGATCCACTAGAACCTGGAATGATCGGTAGTCTTTGCAAGCACGGTAATCCAAATGTACTTACCCCAGATAAAGGCACCTCTAGTTTGGGGCAAGGACCAACCGCAAATAGTTGTTTGATTAAGATTGAGAAGCTTGAAGGTTCTATTCCTTCAATTACCGCTTTTGATCCGCCTGAATTTTGCGACTAGATATCTGTTTAAGTGTTACATAATGTGGTAATGCATGAGAGAATTACTCATCGGTCTGCTTCACAAATCAAAGCAATCACCTCTTCTGTAATTGCTCTGGTACCCATATCACCCCCTAATTCATAAGGACGGAGCCGCTCCTCATGAAAACCTCGTTCGATATTTCGATCGATCATTTTCGAGCAATCAGCCAATGATTGATCATCAAATTTTTCTGCCAGATAGTCCAACATCATTGATCCGGCAAGAATGCCTGCGAGTGGATTTGCTAAATCCTGCCCCATTATATCGGGAGCAGTGCCATGAGAGGGCTGGAACAAAGCGTTGTGATCACCAATTTCAGCACATGGTGCCATACCCATACCACCAATGATGCCACCTCCGAGATCAGACAGTATGTCGCCAAATATGTTTTCCATAACCAAGACACCAAACTCCCATGGTCGACGAATCATATCCAATGCTTGGGCATCCACATGATTATAAGAAGTTTCGATTGCAGGAAATTCTATTGAGATTTCATCAAATATTTTTCGGAAAAAGGCCATTGATTTGAACACATTGGCTTTGTCAACACACGTTAAAAGTGCATTTTTCCCCTGCTCTTTTCGTTTTTCAGCGAGACGGAAAGCAAAGCGATGAAGTTTTTCGGTATTTGATCGGGTAATTCGCAGTGTTTCTCGTACTTCATAATCGTTGGCGATTTGTGAACGACCACTTGTTGATGCTGTATAAAACAATCCTTCGGTATTTTCACGCAAAATGATCAGATCAATTTTTTCTGCTCTTGGATCAATAAGTCGTTGTGTTGAGTTGGAATAGACGCGAACTGGGCGTACCGCGGCATATAAATCCATGCGTTCACGAAGTCGAAGGTGGGGCATGATTTCGGTTCCTTCTGCTGTTCGAATAGAAGGCAGACCGATTGCGCCGAGTAAAATGGCATCACATTGTTCGGTCATTTCCTCTCCACCCGGTTCAATATCTAGCCCGGTCTTTTGGTAGTATTTCGCTCCAGTTTTTATTTCGTAATAGTCGAATTGTGTGATCTTCTTCGTTTCTAAGGTTTGGTCGATAACCACCTTTGCTGCTTCAGCTACATCAATACCAATCCCATCACCTTTAAGTAATGCAATCTTTATCTTTTTTTCCATACTTACAATTACCCCACACCTGAAAGTAGAAAGAAACGAAAGAGGGTTCGTAGTGAGTCAATCATAGACGATTATTATAAAATTAATCATCAGCGAGGCATATTCTCTGATCCACGAGTCCTATTTGTGTATAGCCGTTGTTTTCAAGTTAGGCTATCGTTTTGGAGGGATTTACAGAAATCACTTGGAAGTTGTCATAACCATTAATACACCTCATGTTTCGGACTTCATTTTTGCCGAAATAATCAAATAAACTATTGAAATAAGTATAAA
>JAPOUQ010000014.1 GCA_026708585.1 Gammaproteobacteria bacterium | reverse complement strand
CTCAGGCGTACTAACTTTCCCATCCAAGGTCAAGCGAACGACCGGATACTGAACCAACCAGTCCCAGTGCGGGTGGATATCCAGACCTTGGAACAGGGGCTCGTTCCCCTCGAATAACTCCTTGAGTGTGCTGACCAGAAGACTCTTGCCAAAACGGCGGGGACGCGAGAGAAAATAGAAACGACCCCGTTGGATCATTTCTCGAATCAAGGGTGTTTTATCAACATAGTAACAACCCTCTTTTCGGAGATTGGCGAAAGTCTGGTAGCCAATCGGTAGTGTAAGGCGCTCTTTCTGAATTTTTGTATCCATGTTGTGATCAACTTAACATAGTGGGAGCGATTTACAGAATATGATCATATATTCCAGACCTCATGGAATCAATACGCTAGCTCCAGTGGTTATCCTAGACTCTAATTCAAAATGCGCAGTTGCGGTATCAGACAATGCATAGGTTTGATGGATCGCAATATCGACCGTCCCATCAACCACAACTTGAAATAAACGATCTGCCCCTTCTTTAAGAAGTTCACGGGTTGCAGTATGCGTAGCCAGAGTTGGACGCGTCACATAAAGTGATCCCTTGGGAGCGAGAATTGCGGGTGAAAATGGTTCCACGGGCCCAGATGCGTTCCCATACGTTACGAGCACACCAAAAGGCCGAAGAGAATCCAGAGAAGCTTCAAAAGTTGCCTGCCCTACGGAATCATAAGCAACCGCCACACCCTGACCCCCTGTAATCTCTTTAACTCGCTGAGGAATATTTTCTTGATTATAAAGAATCACGTGATGAGCTCCATTTGCTTTAGCCAGTTCAGCTTTCGAATCAGAACCAACACAACCGATTACCTCTGCCCCCAAATAGCGTCCCCACTGACATAACATCAAGCCTACACCTCCAGCGGCAGCCATCACTAAAATCCGATCACCCGGTTTGACCGAATACGAACGAAACAGCAAATAATGTGCAGTCAAGCCTTTCAGCATCATCGCCGCAGCGGTTCGATCATCTATCAGATCTGGTAGTTTGAGTAGTTTTTCTGCACTGATCAACCGACTTTCACTATAGGCGCCGGGGACCATGCAGTATGCAACCCGATCCCCTACAGAAATCCCATCCACATTAGGCCCGATACTTTCCACAATTCCAGCAGCTTCCATGCCAAGTACGGCAGGATAAGACGGCAAGGGATAGAGCCCAGTACGCATATAGATATCGATGAAATTGAGCCCTACGGCACTCTGGCGGATTCTGACTTGGCCGGCATCAGGCTCACCAACATCAACATTTTCCCATCGTAGATTCTCAGCCCCCCCGGGCTCATATATTCGTATGGCGTTGGTCATTTTGCTAGATTCATTTTAAAAAAGGAGTTCAACTAGTTTTCAGCAGGTCTGCTGGTCTTATTGCTAGTTTTTCTCTGGTACTATAACACTGAAATAAAAATTACTATTCTAATTGAATAATACTGATTATCCTTCCACACATAACTACAAATCTTAACTGATTCGACTTAGATCATGTTAGTAGGTATTCCTAAAGAAATAAAGAATCACGAATATCGAGTTGGAATGACTCCGACCAGTGTGCGTGAAATGACCAAACATGGGCATCAAGTTATTGTAGAAACCAATGCGGGTGAAGGCATTTCCGCAAGTGATGACCGTTATCGTAAATCTGGCGCTGAAATTGTTGATACTGCCGAAGAAGTGTTTGCTCGTAGTGAGATGATCATTAAGGTCAAGGAACCTCAAGCGGTTGAACGTGCTAGACTGCATGAAGGACAAATACTATATACTTATCTGCACCTCGCCCCCGATCCTGATCAGACACGGGACCTGATCAATAGCGGGGCAACGTGTATTGCATATGAAACCGTTACTTCTCCATTTGGCGGTCTTCCACTTCTTGCCCCAATGTCAAAAGTAGCAGGAAGAATGTCGATTCAGGCCGGAGCGTATTGTCTAGAACACCCACATGGGGGGCTCGGTATGCTACTAGGGGGAGTGCCCGGTGTAGATCCAGCCAAGGTCGTCATATTGGGTGCCGGAGTTGTTGGAAATCACGCTGCTCATATAGCGGTAGGCATGGGTGCAGATGTTTGGATACTCGACATCAACACAAACGCTCTTGAACGACACTGGCAACAGTTCGGACGAACTACAAATACGATTTTTTCATCATCGGACTCACTCGAAAAACACGTCCTTGAAGCAGATTTAGTGATCGGAGGAGTGCTAATCCCCGGTGCTGAAGCCCCCAAATTGGTGACCGCTGAAATGGTCAAAAATATGAAAAATGGTGCTGTTATTGTGGATGTCGCAATTGATCAGGGAGGATGTTGTGAGACCTCCCATGCTACCACCCACGCTGATCCCACTTATGAAGTCGACAATGTGGTGCACTACTGTGTAGCAAATATGCCTGGCGGGGTACCGAAAACTTCTACGTATGCACTCAATAATGCCACCCTACCATTCGCTCTTAAGTTAGCTGACAATGGAGCCAAAAAAGCTCTGCTGGAAGATGACCATCTGCGTAACGGACTAAATATACACCGAGGACAAGTCACCTACAAACCAGTCGCCGATGATTTGGAATATGAATTTGTTGATCCCGTCACGGCATTGTCCTAATTAATATTTGAGCATTAGTTTAACTCTACAACCAGTGAGAACAAAAATATGACCAGAATGACACCTTCGGAAGCGTTTGTCGAAACCATGGCTGCTAACGGAGTCACGGAAATCTTTGGAATAATGGGCTCTGCCTTTATGGACGCAATGGACATATTTGCTCCAGCGGGGATTCGCTTGATTCCGGTCGTACATGAACAAGGAGCAGCCCACATGGCAGATGGCTACTCTCGAGTAAGCGGTCGACATGGAGTGGTAATTGGCCAAAATGGACCGGGTATCAGTAATTGTGTCACAGCTATCGCTGCCGCTTACTGGGCACATTCTCCAGTCATTATGATTACGCCCGAAACAGGAACCATGGGACAGGGACTCGGTGGATTTCAGGAAGCAAACCAGTTGCCGATGTTTCAGGAGTTTGTGAAATATCAAGGTCACGTCAATAATCCAAATCGGATGGCCGAATACACCGCTCGTTGTTTTGATCGTGCGATGTCGGAAATTGGACCTACTCAACTCAATATTCCTCGTGATTACTTTTATGGGGATATCGATGTGGAAATCCCGAAGCCCATGCGACTTGATCGGGGACCTGGTGGTGAAGAGTCATTAAATCATGCTGCTGAAACCATCAGTAAAGCTAAATTCCCTGTTATTCTGTCCGGTGGGGGAGTTGTCATGGGTGATTCAGTACAAGACTGCAAAGCTCTCGCTGAACGTCTAAACGCGCCGGTCGTCAACAGCTATTTACATAACGATTCTTTTCCTGCCAGCCATCCTTTGTGGTGTGGACCTCTCGGCTACCATGGCTCCAAAGCAGCCATGAAAATCATTAATAAAGCTGATGTGGTCATCGCACTGGGTACACGGCTTGGACCATTTGGAACTTTACCTCAATATGGTTTTGACTACTGGCCAAAAGAAGCAAAAATCATCCAGATTGATGCTGATCACAAGATGTTGGGGCTGGTGAAAAAAATCGATGTAGGCATATGTGGTGATGCAGGATCTGCAGCACGTGCACTGATTGAGCGATTAAAGAACCGCGAACTATTTTGTGACGGAAACTGTAATGAACGTCTTGATACAGTGAAATCGGAAAAAGCGAGTTGGGAACAGGAACTTGATGAGTGGATTCATGAAAATGACGATTACAGTCTGGACATGATCAAGGAGCAAGGAGAAGAAGAAGGATCTTGGTTGCATCCACGTCAGGTTTTGCGTGAACTGGAAAAAGCCATGCCAGAAGATGCCATGGTATCGACTGACATCGGCAACATTAATGCGATTGCAAATAGCTATTTGAGATTCGAAAAACCACGCAGCTTTCTGGCACCCATGAGCTGGGGGAACTGTGGCTATTCATTGCCGACCATGATTGGGGCTAAATGTGCCGCACCAGATCGTCCAGCAATTGCCTACTCAGGTGATGGGGCTTGGGCGATGAGTTGCTCGGAAATCATGACTTCAGTACGCCATGATATTCCAGTTACAGGAGTGGTCTTCCACAATCGACAATGGGGCGCGGAAAAGAAAAACCAGGTCGATTTCTATAACCGCCGATTTGTCGCGGGTGAACTCGACAACGAAAGTTTTGCCGGAATCGGTAAAGCCATGGGAACCGAAGGCATCATTGTCGATCGGCTAGAAGACGTGAGTCCTGCCCTCACCCGGGCAATTGATATGCAGATGAATGATGGCAAATCAACTGTTATTGAAATTATGTGCACACGTGAATTAGGGGATCCTTTCAGACGAGATGCGCTCTCCAAACCAATCCGCCATTTGTCGAAATATAGGGACTACGTGTAAATAAGATCAATTTGGGCATGTCCCCCCTGTTTGAGCGCATTTTCCGGAGCGCAATTAACACAAATCGAACCATTGTTCTTCCCGAAGGGGATGATGATAGAGTTATCGCTGCTGCTAATCGGGCGATGGCACTTGGGATTGCAAAAATTGTGTTGCTACGTTCAAAATATGCTCAAACCGAATGCGTTCCCGACCCCGCCCTAACAATCGTTGATCCTGCAACAGATTCACGGATTGATCATTATGCAAAGTTCCTATCTGAGCTTCGTAAGCATAAAGGATTAACCCAACAAGAGTCGGTTCAGGCCGTCAAAAATCCTTTGGTCTTTAGCGCCTTGATGGTGAAATCTGGTCAGGCGGATGGTTATGTTGCTGGTGCCAACAACCCTACTGCTAACGTACTTCGGCCAGCAGTCCAGATCGTGGGCATGACTGAACGTGCGAAGCTGGTCTCTAGTTTCTTTATCATGGAACACCAACTGCCACACCAGACCATTCAAGGCATTATGCTATATGCCGATTGCGCAATGGTGATCAATCCGAACCCTGAAGAGCTTGCTGATATAGCAATCGCTACGGCCCAACATGCCCGAAAGTTATTCGAAATAGAACCAGTGGTTGCTTTGTTGTCTTTCTCAACTGCTGGTAGTGCAGATCACCCGCTCATCGACAAAGTCAGGAAGGCAGCGAATATTATGATTTCAAAAATGCCAGATTTACCGCTTTTACCAGAAGTTCAGTTTGATGCGGCGATTGTACCGGACATACTGGCCAGAAAAGCACCCGATATGACTGCGATCGGCCCAGCCAATGTCCTGATTTTTCCTGATCTGCAATCCGCCAATATAGGATATAAGATTGCCGAACGAATCGGAGGCGTCACAGCTACCGGTCCGATCCTGCAAGGATTATCCAAACCAGTGAATGACCTTTCTCGCGGATGTAGTACTGATGATATTCTCCGGCTGATTGCCATCACGGCACTGCAATGTGATATTTCAGGATAATGAAGATTGAATTCAGAACAATGTTCCTGAAAAAACGATTCCCACTAAAGATCAGCCGTGGGATTATTCGGGGCACTGAAAACCTATTCATTGGTATTACCAAAGAAAATATCACGGGTTGGGGAGAATTATCGCCTGGCATGTCCGAAGGAGCTGCCACAGTGGAATCAGCCAGAGACCATCTAGAATCGTTTCTTGGAAAACTACAAAATAACTTATCCATTCATGAAGTCACTGAAAATGCCCGAGAGCATCAGATTCCCCTTTGTGCATTGGCTGGGCTTGATATCGCTCTTTGGGATTGGCTCGGTAAGAAGGCCAACTTACCACTTTATCGTCTGTTGGGTATAGGTCTTCCAACCGCCCCAACTTCGGTTACGATTGGTATCAACCCACTTCATGTGATTAAAGAACGTATACCGGAAATTCTTCAGGGAAATCGATTTAAGGCCCTAAAAATCAAACTTGGCTCTCCAGAAGGTATCGAAGCCGATCAGGCGATGTTTTGTCAGGTTCTGGTAAGCACCAAACCTTATGATGTCAAACTACGGGTTGATGCCAATGGAGGCTGGAATACAGATGATGCCATACGCATGATGAAGTGGATTGTCAAACAAGCCCCGCAGACTGAGTATGTAGAACAACCTCTTCAGGAAGGTCAGGAGAGCGAACTGCCAAAATTATTCAAAGGCAGACCTTTGCCGATTTTTGTCGACGAGTCCTGTCGTGTTTCAAGTGATATTCCCAAGTGGTCTACTGTTGTTGATGGCGTCAACCTGAAACTTATGAAGTGTGGTGGTATTACAGAGGGACTTCGCATTATTGCAACTGCCAGAGCATTTGGACTCAAAACTATGATCGGTTGCATGGGCGAATCTTCAATGTCGATTTCTGCTGGTGCGGCTATATCGGGCTTGGTCGACTATATCGATCTGGATTCCCACCTGAATCTAGATCCAGACCCCTGCTTTGGAGCAACTCTTGTTGATGGAATCACTACACCGAACCAGAATCCTGGACATGGTACTGACTGGATCTAATTATACAAAAGCAATTTTGAGGATGATTCAAATTTCAGTATCGAGAACTCTATGTCGATCTAACATTGTTCGGTATCCGCCCGAAGCGAAAAACGATTTCTAGTCCTGCCATGGTCTACGATTGAACGTTATTTTGGTATTTTTTGTCAAATGTAGCATTTCCCGAATTTCCTGAATATGCAGTGATATATTCTTTGGTTTGAGTATTGACTAGGTACCAGCCTACATTTCCCGAACTCAACTTCGACCGGATTGCATCTATTTGAATCGAACTTTATGCTACAGTGCAGACGGATGGAGAACAAAACAAAAACGGTTAGGTCTCGCACGTTCAACTGAGTTTATTTCGTGATCCGATTTCCATCAAAATCTACTAGAAACCTATTGAGCGAATGAATAATCCTAAAGTATTGGCTTTCGATGTGTTCGGCACCATTGTCGATTGGTATGGTTCAATCTATAAAGAAGTAGCCGAGACATTTTATGGAGAAATCGATGCTGACAAATTTGCCTTGGCCTGGCGTGCAGGATATGCTCCTGCTATGCAAAGAGTAATGTCTGGTGAATTGGAATGGACACTGATTGATGATTTGCACCGAATGATTCTTGATGAACTATTGTCTCGCTTTCAGATTGACAGTCTGACTGAGGAACAAATTTACCATCTTAACAAGGTCTGGCATCGCCTTGAACCATGGCCAGATTCAGTAGAAGGACTGACCCGCCTCAAATCCAATTTTCTGATTTGCACTCTATCGAATGGCAATATTGCTTTACTTACCAATATGGCGAAACACGGGAAACTACCTTGGGATTGCATTTTGTCTGCCGAATTTTTTCGCAAATATAAACCTGATCCTTCCACCTATCTCGGAGTCGCCAACACATTTCGGGTTAATCCTGGAGAAGTGATGCTCGTAGCCTCACATCACAATGATCTGAGTGCAGCCCGACAATGTGGTCTCAAAACTGCATTCATCGAAAGGCCGATGGAATTCGGACCGATTCAAGGCAATGACACCTCACCCCGTATTGGCAATGATTTACACTGCCTCGATATTTTGGATTTGGCCAAACAGTTGGACTGCTGAAGAACTCTATTTTATAAAATAGAAATTGTTATCTCCTGCTGGCTCTTTGCAATATGCCCACTGTGAGATTAATGAAACGACATCCTATCCCTAAAACGATTGATTTGCAAAATTCAATTGAAGGGTTGACATTTTTTTTCTGACTTATAACATTAACGTTGTTCGGTTCTGATGGAGTTTTCTCTCTATCGGATTAAAACGGGAACGCAGTGAGACCACTCAGGTTAAATCTGCGGCTGCCCCCGCAACTGTAAGCGGTGAGCGAAACCGAAAAAACCACTGACACACCACAATGTATGTCGGGAAGGTTCGGTGAAGCATTGACCCGTAAGCCAGGAGACCTGCCGATGTGATCATCCTGCCAGACACGGGGCGCGTCGTAGGCAACGGGCAAATCCGTAGCGATGACAATCTTCATCGTCTGTGGAGGCGCTTATCCTTCAAAGACAAAACTGGGTACCGGCCATAAACCGACTTTGGAGGAGTGCACATGAAAAGAACCTTTTCCATACTGATAGCGACTACGGTTGCTTTTTCTACAGTTTTTTTACTCACACAAGATGGACCTATTGAACTTGATGACCTCATTGTGTCAGTTAGTCTAACACCGGTTCAGGCGGAAGACTTACAGCTAAGCCCTTTTATTCCCAACGAATCAAACAAGGTGGTGAATCAAAAAATTTATCCGAGACACATGATAATGTCTGGGAATTCTCTGGAGGTGGAGGTGAAAAAGACAGAACGAAGGGTCCTACGATCATCCTGAATGATGACAATCTGATGCCACCGATTTTAAGCTGGATTTCTTCCTAAGCGATTCAGAAAAGGGTTTTGACTACGACCGTATTTGATAGAGAAGGTATGACATTTAAAGATTATTTTGTAGACGGTACAACAAAATTCACTAGACGCGATGAGATGAGATGAGATGACAGCAGCAATCTCAAGCGCGAACCTTTGCCATGTCGCAGAACATGCCGATACTCTGTTCTTGATGGCAAGTGACACCAAAGACCTTCCCGATACTACCACTGTGAGTCGCTCGGTGTGTTATGCAATCAATGGGAATGTAACGATAATCAGCCGAGCAATCAATTTCTTCAATAACGATACGATAGAAATATGGAACTGTGACGGTCGTCCACGCACCTTCTATTTCGGGGTCGATGCAAAACTCTAGGTTCATCACAGCTGTGCTTCTTGCCGTAGCACTTACGGCTACAGCTACAACTTTCGCCAACGATGTGCCCAAGCGAGTGATCTCAATAAACCTCTGCACAGATCAATTAGCTATGATGCTAGCAGCACCCGGGCAACTCCATTCCGTGTCTTATCTTGCTATTGATCCACGCGGATCAGCCATGGCAGAAGAGGCTCAAAATTATCAGATTAATCACGGGCTGGCTGAGGAGATCTATCTCCTAAAGCCCGACCTTGTGGTCGCTGGTAGTTTTTCCACGCGTGCGACCATCGACATGCTGAAACGACTGGATATACCGGTTGAGGTGTTCAAGCCAGCCTATGGATTAGACGAGGTACGGGATAGGATACATCAGATGGGTGGGGTTCTTGGACGTGAAGAAGCCTCTCAAGCGCTAGTTAGAGACTACAATCACCGCCTTGATATCTTGCGGGTAGTGACCGAGCATCGTCCCAATGCGGCACTCTATTATGCGAATGGCTATACTTCTGGAGACAGAACACTAGCCGGACAAATTCTATTTGCAGCAGGCTTCGAAAATGTTGCTGTCAAAGCAGGGTATTCGGTGGGTGGAATTCTACCTTTGGAGGTACTAACGATGCTAAAACCGGAGGCACTAATCACCGGGCTCAGATATCCTGGCGCCTCTCGTTCCGAAGAAATCCTTGATCATCCAATTATAAAAACGCTACAAGAAGTCGGAACAAATGGAGCGATCAGCGACCAAGATTGGATTTGTGGCACCCCTTATGTTCTGCGAGCAATCGAAGAGCTCAATGCTCTCCGTCGCAAAATGACAGAAAACTAAGTCATGGCAAGGCTAGCTATCATATTGATCTCCACCACTGTGGTATTTTTTCTGGCAGCACTGACCTTGGGACCAGCCAAAATTGGGTTAAGTGAAAGTTTGTATGCGCTTTTTGTAAGCGATGAAGGACCGCTGACTCTCGTAATGCGTGAAATTCGACTACCGCGAGCGATTCTCGCTGTGATGGTTGGTGCCAGCCTAGGTCTAGCTGGTGCGGCAATGCAGGGATACCTACGAAACCCACTAGCTGAACCGGGACTGCTTGGCATCTCTGGTTCTGCAGCACTCGGGGCCGTCATAGCGATCCAAACAGGGATAGCAACTAGTATGGCCTTTGGCCTGCCTGCCATGGCTCTGATCGGCGCACTGATCGGAGTAGCTTTGGTTATGGTACTCGCTGGCCCACGAGGAACGTCCCTAACCCTTATCCTTGCTGGGATCGCGATCTCAGCACTGGCGGCGGCACTCACCTCACTAGTTTTGAACCTGTCACCCAATCCTTCGCTGCAAACGAAATTGTTTTCTGGATGATGGGTTCACTTGCCGACCGCTCAATGAACCATGTCTGGATTGCACTACCCTTCATGGGAGTTGGTTGGCTAATGCTGGCCACACTGGGACGTGGTCTTGATGCATTGACACTTGGCGAAGATGCGGCAGGCGCGTTAGGGATTAGTCTTACGCGATTGCGGCTAACTCTAATTCTCGGCACCTCCTCGGTCGTGGGAGCGGCAACCGCTGTCGCTGGGGCTATTGGCTTTGTTGGCTTGGTCGTACCACATATAATCCGCCCATTTGTTGGAGCACAGCCGTCACGACTCCTTTGGGCCTCAGCAATTTGTGGAGCGACCATGGTACTAGCGGCGGATATCGCAGTACGCCTGATACTGCCAGGCCGCGATCTGAAGCTTGGAGTTGTTACCGCCCTAGTGGGCGCACCTCTGTTCTTGCATTTGATTTACAAGACAAGACGACAGTTAGCATGACGCTTCTATCCATTGATCGATTATCTGTTTGTCTGCGAAATCGCGAAATCCTCCAGCACGTATCGTTAAAAGTTGGGACAGGGGAGTGCATTGGTCTTTTGGGACCAAACGGTGCAGGTAAAACAACCTTGATGCGTGCGGTCTTGGGTCTGATACCGCATGAAGGAGACAGTTCGATTGCAAGCATGGTGCCAATGGAACGTGCCCTAGTAGCAGCCTGGCTTCCTCAAACGCGAGAGATTGCTTGGCCAATGACTGTTGAAAGACTGGTAGTATTAGGTCGCATTCCGCATATGGCCAACGGACAACGTCCTACAAAAAGGGATCATGAAAAGGTCAATCAGGCCTTGAGTGCAATGGATATTGAAGAGTTGCGAAACCGAACGGCTACACACCTGTCAGGCGGTGAGCAAGTGCGGGTGCTGATTGCTCGGGTTCTGGCACAAGATACCCCCCTCATCTTAGCGGACGAGCCGGTCGCTGGGTTAGACCCAGCTCATCAGATAACAACAATGCAGACCTTTGCTGAACTGGCCCGTTCAGGTCGAAGCGTAATCATCTCTCTCCATGACCTTGGACTTGCCGCTCGTCATTGTACACGGCTGATTCTTCTGTCAAACGGAAGCATCGTAGCCGATGGACCTCCCGATGAAGTTTTGACATTAGAACGCATGGCAGAAGTCTTCGGAATTCACGCATTCTACCGCAATACCGAAGACGGCCCAGTATTCCAGCCACTCAATGTAATTAAATAATTTGAATACAATATAAGATCGACAAATCAAGCTGTTATTTCGCCTACACTGCAATCGAAGATTGCATAATGTGATGAAATAAAGAATGAATGCAGATGGCTAATCTTTTTTAGTAGTTCAAGCTCGGCTCGACAACCCGAAAACAGGCTGGAAGATGACAAGTTTCAGTGCAATTACTGAACTTCACTAGGTTACAGGTGATTCTCCTTTAGTAGCCGGCAAGGAGCTGTCACGAGTAACACGCCGAGGCGGAATACAGCTAATCTCCCTCCTGTTACTATACCATCGAAGTACCAGGGTATCGGCATCACCTTGACCAACAGGTATAAACAATTTGCATGATGGAATAGGAACTACTAGAAACTGACAATCTGGAAAAACAATCAACACGGTCCAGTTTCTACCAGAATAAGAGAAATTATTCTGAATTAATCTGGCTCCAAACCGCTACTTCTTGCTACAAAAAACCGAGAAATAATAATGGTTACTCAACTTGATATCGCCCAGTATTCACTATTGTAATGGGGTGCAATGGTGCAGGGAAAAGTGCAAATTACGACATGTTGCCGCAACCTTATTTTTATCAGGATTCTGTGACTAGCGGAATTGGTGACTGGGACAGCATTGATGCCCAGCAAAGAACTGCTGAAATTGTAAATGTAGAAGTTAACAAAGCAATTCTTAACAGGGTGAGTTACGGAATAGAGAGCACCTACTCGGGTCGACTGGGTTGCAAGCGCGTTTCCCATGTAAAACAAGCGAATTATCGGATCGAAGATATATACATACACCTGAGAGAAATATAGAAAGGGTGGCTCGGCGTGTCAACGACAATACCGGACATTTTGTTGGCGCAAAGATTTTTCCGAACGCTATAAATGCTCATTTTCGAACTTACGCCGAACTGTTGACCAGTTTGATTAATTGGAAATATTCGACAACTTAAATGACAGTTCCTTAAGTGTTCTAGATCCGGTTTAGCAATGCTGCCTCAAATTCGGGCGAGTTGTTTCACGCATTTCCGACTGCAAAATGATGGATTGATGCGTACGATTGCTTGAAAGTGTTGAACAGTCGATAGCAGATGAGAACCGTATTGCTCAAAATTTGTAACGTCGTGAACTTTATGGACGTAATCACAAATGATTGGTTGGTTGATAATAGCTTCAGACGAACCGCGACCATTTCCTTGTTGTTTTGCGCATGAGAGTATCTTTTGCTCCAAAAAGTCCCAGATTAATGAGAATTAGAAAGCATACAGAATATCTATATTCATTCTGCTGATACGATTAGGTCAGCAGTATTAAATATGCTCTTCTTCCCTAATCCTCAAATTGAGTGCTCGGCATTGGGCACAAAGCGTATATGCACTGTGGGTATCAATCTTCAAACCAATCCCCCATTGGGTGATTCGATAGACCCCTCAAAAACGACGCTATACAAGGTATCGAGAGTGCTTTCTGGTTTTTTATTTCAGGATCATGGGGAGAGTAATATGGCAAATCCTAGTATTACTTATGTTAAGATAATCGCATTATGAATGCAGAAATCCAATCAGAACGTCGTCCGTTACCGATCGGTTATCAGGCGCTCGCCAATCTTCGAAACGAGGGTTGTTACTATGTCGACAAGACCCCCTTGATTCGGGAGATGATCCAACAGGGACGCTTCTACTTTTTATCCCGTCGTTCGCTTGATCTTGGATGGGAAAGTCAGTACACCTCAGGAAATCGAGAATCGTGTTGTAAATCAATTGTACAAAATTGAACAGGCATTTGACCTGAAATCTCTGCCTTCGGTACACTCTGCTACTGATCGACTGGAAAATGTCCTCTACTTTCTCCATCAAACGACTGATCAGCAGGTAGTGGTGTTGGTTGATGAATATGACAAACCAGTTCTGGATTTGCTG
>JAPOUQ010000057.1 GCA_026708585.1 Gammaproteobacteria bacterium | reverse complement strand
TTTATCCCGAATTTTCTTAAGTGAATGCACCTTCGTCCTTAAGTGAATGCCATTGGCCCAAAGTCCAAAACGGTGGTAATGTTCAAACTCATAATAGTCATTGAAATTTAACATTATACTTTACAATCTGAAAAAATTTGCACTGGATTATAAATAAGAATAACAATAATGAATTAATCAGAGGGCTTAAATGATTTCCAATAAGAAACAAACTTCTTCACAAGCTCATCATACATCTTCTTTTCCTGCTCATTCAGTTCCTGCACATCAGGATTTTGGTGAAGATGACTGCCAACAATCTCATATACTACCTGATGTAGAATATCCTCTCCTCGATGAACAATTGCTTCAAAAGATGAAGCAAGAGTTAAGAGAATTGTGTGAATGGAAGTATCCGGTTAAGTGGAATTGGAACGGCTGGGACTAGTTGTAGTATTCATTTTTCATTTTATCAGAAAACCAGTGAGAATGATGTGGGGGGCAATGGTTAGGATTGGTTATAAAATCCCTCAAAAAAATTCCCGTTATCCAAAATAAGGCTAAAAAACCGGTTTTTCTAACACAATTGGCCCATCACGCACTTAGGGGGTTAAAAAAGGCAAGATTTTGACATTTGCTGTGATGCTTTGACAAACACAGATCGTTCAGCATATAGATATTCCCGATAATTATATTGTGTGATCAGCGGATTATTTCTGCCAATTTTTGACATCTTAAAACCGAAGTTCCTTCCAATGGTGGGTTTTGCAGGAAGATCCTTATTGTTCATTTAACACGATTCGAGGTGCATTGATGCCAAGGCCCAAATAGCTTGAATTGAAATAATTTTATCCATTACGAGCAAAGGTTGGCATCATATTTCCCTTGATATCAGATCCTAGTCGACATTTAAACTCCACCAAGGTGGATTTTCCATTTTTGGCCAAATTTGCTGGATTTTTTAGCATATTTGTATACATATGCAACATCTATTCGTAATATTACGACATATTCTCCGAAATGAATGTAGTACCATAGTAATTTCTTATAAACGTAAAATCAATTAGTTAGTAAATCAATATTTATATATCGGTTAGTAAGACCTTGAAGTACAATGTTCAAACCAATAAATCTGGTTGAGATAAAACCTATCGATGTGTTATTCAGAACAAAATTCGGGTATTCTCACCCCCTTCGAAAATCTGGCAATACAGAGATCATACCATGCGATCAATCAATGAGTTACGTGAAACTATCGAAACCATCCGTCAACGTGTTGAGGCGTTGAGGGGGTATCTTTGACTTCGATAGCAAGAAAGATCGTCTGGAAGAAATTCACTTGATTCTTGAAAATCCAGATATCTGGAACGATCTGGAACGCTCACAATCACTCGGTCGAGAGCGTTCGGCCCTAGAGCAGGAAGTGAACACAATCGAACAGCTGACTGTGGATTCTGATGAGACCCTTGAACTACTTCAGCTAGCAATTGATGAAGAGGATGACGAAATACTTACTGAGGTTGATAGAGATATCAATGGGATGGAAAAGCGTCTTGGTGAGATAGAATTTCGTCGTATGTTTGATGGCGAAGCAGATGACTCAAACGCTTTTCTTGATATTCAATCAGGTTCAGGTGGAACTGAGGCTCAGGATTGGGCACAGATGTTGCTTAGGATGTATACACGTTGGTCTGAAGAACAGGGTTTTGGATTCGAACTGATTGAGCGGTCGAATGGAGAAGTAGCAGGTATAAAAAGCGCAACTATAAAGGTTACAGGTTCTTATGCATATGGTTATCTGCGGACTGAAACCGGTGTGCATCGACTGGTTCGAAAGAGTCCTTTCGACTCTGGAAATCGACGGCATACCTCATTTGCATCCGTTTATGTCTATCCTGAAATTGATGATAGTTTTGATGTATCTATCAATCCGTCGGATTTACGCGTTGATACGTATCGTGCGAGTGGTGCAGGTGGACAGCATCGTAACAAGACCGATTCGGCAGTGCGTTTGACTCACTTGCCAACCGGAATTGTCGCACAATCACATAATGACCGTTCCCAACATCGCAATAAAGAGGTAGCAATGACCTTATTAAAGGCAAAACTGTACGAACTTGAGTTAGCCAAACGAAGACAGGAAAAGCAATCCCTAGAAGATAGTAAATCGGATATTGGTTGGGGTAGTCAGATTCGTTCTTATGTTCTTGACCAGTCTAGAATCAAGGATTTGCGAACCGGTGTTGAAACTGGAAATACACAGGCTGTCTTGGATGGTTCGTTAAATGAGTTCATCGAAGCAAGCCTAAAATCGGGGCTGTAATTCATAATGAAACAAGGTGAGACAACACAATGAGTGAACAAGTCGATCAAATCGCACTTCGGCGAAACAAACTTGCTCAGCTCAGGCAAGGTGGAAAACCCTTCCCCAACGATTTTCGACGAGATGCGTATGCCGGAGATCTACAGAATCAGTATGCCGATACAGAGTTTTCAGAAAATCAAGTCCCCATACATGTAAAGGTTTCAGGGCGATTGATGACCCGACGCCTGATGGGTAAGGCGAGTTTTACTCACATTCAGGACAGCACTGGACAAATTCAATTATTTCTGCAGAAAGATCAATTAGGTGAATCAATATATGATGAATTTAAGAATTTTGATATTGGTGATATTTTGGGTGCTGAGGGAGACTTATTTCGTACTCGAACCGGAGAATTATCGATAAGAGTCAAGAACATTCGCCTGCTAACCAAAGCATTAAGACCCTTACCAGAAAAATATCATGGGCTCACGGATCCAGAAATACGCTATCGACAGCGTTATCTCGATCTCCTTATGAATGACACGACAAGATCTGTGTTTCTCACACGTGCGGCAATTATTCAGCATATCCGGGAATTCATGATTTCGCATCGATACCTGGAAGTTGAAACTCCAATGATGCATCCTATTCCAGGCGGTGCTGTTGCGCGGCCTTTTATTACTCATCACAATACTCTCAATATGGATCTGTACCTTCGCGTGGCGCCGGAGTTATATCTGAAAAAGTTAGTAGTTGGAGGTTTTGAACGAGTATTTGAAATAAACCGAAATTTTCGCAATGAGGGCATTAGTACCCGACACAATCCAGAATTCACAATGATGGAATTCTATTGCGCCTATGCTGATTATCATGATTTTATAGATTTGACGGAAGAGCTGGTAAAAAGTCTTTGCCAAAAAGTGATAGGTCGTGAACAGTTGAATTATCAGGGCCAAGAAATCGATTTTTCCGGCAAATTCGAATGTTATGACATGTTGCAATCAATCTTGAGATTCAATCCAGATATTTCTCGGAAGGATCTTCATGATGAGCGAGCGATTCGTGAACTGGCAAATCATTTGCAAATACAGGTTGGATCAACAGATGGTATTGGCAAGATCCAAATGGAAATTTTTGAAAAAAAGGTAGAACAGAAACTGATAAATCCGACCTTCATTACTGGGTATCCTGTCGAAGTTTCCCCACTATCGAGACGGAATGATAAGCAGCCTGACATTAGTGATCGGTTTGAATTTTTTATAGCGGGTCGTGAGATTGCTAATGGCTTTTCAGAATTAAACGATGCTGAAGATCAGGCTGAACGGTTTCAAGAACAGGTAAACAAAAAAGATGCAGGTGATCATGAAGCAATGCATTTTGATGCAGATTACATCTGTGCTCTCGAGCACGGTCTACCGCCCACAGCAGGAGAAGGAATTGGTATTGATCGTTTAGTAATGATTCTGACTGATTCCCCATCAATTCGAGATGTGGTGCTTTTTCCTCATCTTCGTCATCAACAACCACCTGCTGAGTAAATGTTGAAATCTCTCGAGTTGACTATTGGTCTTCGTTATCTTCGAGCCAAGCGGAGAAATCATTTTATTTCTTTCATTTCGGTCATTTCGATGTTGGGTATTATTCTTGGTGTTTGGGCCTTGATTACGATCATGTCGGTAATGAATGGATTTCATAGTGAACTTCGTGATCGTATTTTATTTGTGGTCTCGCATGTAACCGTTCAGGCTCAGAGTGGATTTCTCAACAACTGGTTGCCTGTAGCCCAATACACCCATGAACTGGATGATGTCAGTGCAATAGCTCCCTTTGTGTTAGGGCAGGGTCTGTTAAGCAATGGTAAGCATGTCAAAGGAGCGCTGATCAGAGGAGTTTATCCAGAATATGAAAAGACAGTTTCCGAGTTAATGAACCATTTGGTAGCCGGGAACTCAGCTGAACTGGAACCGGGTAGTTATGGCATCGTTCTCGGCAGTCAGCTCGCGCGATCTCTAGCGCTTCAGGTAGGCGACAAGGTCAATTTGGTAGCACCGAAAGGTAAGGTGACCCCGGCCGGAATTTTACCAAGGATTAAGAGATTTACAGTTGTCGGATTGTTCGAGATCGATATGTATGAATACGACTCTGGTATAGCGCTTGTAAATATTGAAGATTTACAGAAAGTTCTAGGTATTGATAATGCAGTCAGCGGAGTGCGATTGAAGTTACATAATATAGATCGTGCCAGGTCCCTACGCAGTGAGCTTCAGCAGGCTTTGGGGAATGGATTCCGAATTCGTGATTGGACTCAGGAGCACCGAAATTTTTTCCGAGCTCTTGAAATTGAAAAACGCGTGGTTTTTATTGTCATGATGCTAATTGTGGCCGTTGCCGCATTTAATCTGGTCTCGACGCTGGTCATGATTGTTACCGACAAACAATCTGATGTTGCTATTTTGAGGACTCTTGGCATGAGTCCAGCCAGCATTATGCGTGTTTTCATGGTTCAGGGATCGACGATTGGAGTAATTGGCGTGCTTGTTGGTGGTACGATCGGAGTTATCACCGCTCTAAATATGGAAACCTTGGTTCCCTGGCTTGAACAGCTATTCAATACAGAGCTATTTCCTTCGGATGTCTATGTAATCAGTAAATTTCCTGCTCATATGGAATGGATTGATGTCATGGTAGTAATAGGGGCATCCTTAATCATGAGTTTTCTTGCTACGATCTACCCTGCACTCCGAGCCGCTCGTGTCGAGCCTGCCGAGGCTTTGCGTTATGACTGAATCCGATAACGCCAAAAAGCCGGTTGTGCATTGCAAAGATGTAACAAAGACCTTCCAGGAAGGAGACTTGAAAGTGGAAGTGCTCAAGGGTGTGAATCTGGCGCTCTATCAAGGTGAACGGATAGCCATTGTCGGTATGTCGGGTTCTGGTAAGAGTACGCTCTTACACGTTCTTGGAGGGTTGTCCTCACCCTCAAGTGGTCAGATTCTGATAAATGGTATAGATATCAACGAAACCTCCCAGAAAAAACGAGGGAATATTCGAAATGCTCATCTTGGTTTTGTGTATCAATTTCATCATCTATTGGCTGAGTTTACAGTCATAGAAAATGTAGCCATGCCTTTGTTAATACGGCGGGCAAACCGAACCTTAGCATTTGATCAAGCCAGAGAAATATTGGAGCGTATAGGACTGAAAGATCGAACTCATCACAAACCAGGCGAATTATCCGGTGGAGAGCGGCAACGTACTGCAATTGCCCGTGCTCTTGTTAGCAAACCTTCCTGTGTTATGGCCGATGAACCGACTGGTAATTTGGATGAGAGAACTGCTGCACGAGTCCATGAAACTTTGTTAAATTACGATAGTCAGGATCAGTTTGCCCTGATTATGGTCACTCATAATCAGTCGTTAGCCAAACAGACCGATCGCGTTTTCAGTCTTGAAAATGGTGTGTTGGTGGAATCCGGTTAACGAGAATTCATTCTAAGCCTACCGCTTATCGGAAAGATATTTGTTCTATTGTGTTTGATAAAAATGCAACCATCTATGGGCAAGATTATTTCACACGAATCACTTTTCGTTTTCCCACCGAACAATTCTCATGAATGAAGAAGTCGAGCCAGAGGTTGTAAACGAAATTGCTCGGTCAACTGATGTTCTGCCGAGCAACTTGTACATACTCCCAGTGTCAAAGAAGCCGATATTTCCCAGTCAGATTATACCTGTTGTGATTGATTTCACGGTTTGGGAGAGCACATTCAAAGCGATTCATAAGGAGGATATGGGTTATTTGGGTTTGCTTTATATCTCTGATATTGAAATGAATGATTCAACTGTGAATGATATGTCTGAAATCGGTACAGTGTGTCGAATTCACCAATTGGAGCGACAGGAGAATCAGGTTCATATGGTGGTGTCAGGTGTACAACGGTTGCAAATTATAAGCTGGGTAAGTCGGGATAAGCCATTTACTGCCCAGGTTCGCTATTTTCCTGAAACCACAACACCGCGTTCAAACCAGATCAAGGCATATACAACTGCTATATTCAATACTATCAAGGAACTTTTGCCATTAAACCCAATGTATGGTGAAGAGTTAAAATTATTCCTGAATAATTTTGGCACAGCAGACCCTGCAAAATTGGCTGATTTTGGAGCGAGTATGACCACTGCGGATGCTCCCGAACTTCAGGATATTCTAAATACCATTGAACTCGCCCCACGGATGGAAAAGACCTTGGTATTGCTCCGGAAAGAGGTCGAAATCGCCAAGGTTCAGTCCGATATACGAACACATATTGAGAGCGAGTTATCTCAACACCAGCGTGATAACCTGCTACGTGAGCAGTTAAAGTATATTCAGAAAGAACTTGGGATATCAAAGGATGATCGAGAAGCAGAAATTGAGACTTTTCGAGACCGACTCGAAAAACTCGTTGTTCCCGATCATGCGAGCAAGAAAATCGATGAAGAAATGGAGAAAATGGCGATCCTAGAGAGAGGGTCGCCAGAGTACACGGTCACCCGGAACTACCTTGACTGGTTAACTTCCATTCCATGGGGATTGTGTAGTGAAGATCGTCTTGAACTAAATACGGCAAGAGAGATTCTAGATGCTGATCACGAAGGTCTTGATGAGGCCAAACAGCGTATTCTTGAATTTATTGCCGTTGGTAGGATGCGTGGAGTGATTTCTGGGTCTATTATCCTATTTGTGGGCCCGCCAGGAGTGGGGAAGACATCGCTTGGCCGTTCCATTGCCAATGCTCTTGCTAGAAAGTTTTATCGGTTTTCCTTAGGTGGTATGCGCGATGAGGCCGAGATTAAAGGACACCGTCGCACCTATATTGGTTCAATGCCCGGTAAATTTGTTCAGGCTTTGAGGGAGTGTGGTACCTCTAATCCGGTAATTATGCTTGATGAAATTGACAAAGTCGGGGCTTCATATCGTGGGGATCCAGCACATGCTCTACTTGAGGTGTTAGATCCTGAGCAGAATAAAGAATATCTGGATCATTATCTTGATGTCAGGATTGATTTATCGAATGTACTTTTCATTTGCACTGCGAATCAGTTGGATACAATTCCAGCTCCGCTACTTGATCGTATGGAGGAGATCCGGTTGTCGGGCTATCTGACTGATGAGAAAGTTGCGATCGCCCGTAAGCATCTGCTACCCAAACAGATTACTTCGGCTGGACTCAAAAAGCGTGGACAATTACGCATTGATTCAAACGCAATACGCAAAATCATCGATGAATATGCTCGAGAGGCTGGAGTTCGTAGGCTAGAAAAAATGATTGGTACGATCGTCAGAAAATCCGTTATGCAGTTGCTTGATGGTCATCAACCACCAGTTCATGTCAAGGCTGCAGATTTGGAAAAGTATTTGGGTACCGCCCGATTTGGAAAAGAGAACTTAATTGTTGGAGTTGGTGTTGCAAGAGGGTTGGCTTGGACAGCATTGGGAGGAAGTACACTCGACATTGAGGCAACTCGGGCGCATGAATTTAGTCGAGGATTTCGTCTGACTGGACATCTTGGGGATATCATGAAAGAGTCAGCAGAAATCGCTTATAGCTATGTGATTGGCAATGCGGAATCATTGACTGTTGACCATCATTTCTTTGAAACATCAATGATTCATCTGCATGTACCAGCAGGGGCCACTCCCAAGGATGGGCCAAGTGCTGGAATCACGATCGCATCGGCTCTAGTGTCTCTAGCACTTGGAAGAAAAATCAGAGGAAATCTAGCGATGACCGGTGAGTTATCTCTCACTGGACAGGTTCTGCCTGTTGGTGGGATTCGTGAGAAAATTGTGGCAGCACGGCGCATGAAAATTCGCAATATTATTTTACCTAGACAAAATCAAGGAGACTATCATGAATTACCAGACTATATTCAGGATAGATTAAAAATCGAATTTGTCTCCCATTATCAGGAAGTGCTTCAGTTAATTTTCTAGTTGGTTTTGATCATGGTATCACTTTTACCGAACCGGTTCTCTTGGAAAGAATGCAGTTAGCCGAGTAACAATAATGAAATAATCCCAGTTGTAATCAAAATGACCCCGATAATTTCTTTGTTTGTAACCTTTTCACGGAAATAGAATACGGTCGCGAGGAATGTGAACACCAGTTCGATTTGCCCGAGTGCGCGAACAAATGCTGCTTTTTGCAAGGTGAACGCGGTAAACCAGCAAATGCTAGCAAAGGCACCTGCACCACCTGCTAGGGCACCCCACCGCCAATGTCTAAAGACCGAGATCAGATTTGCACGATCAAGGATCAACATCCCGATTCCCATGATCAAAGTCTGCATAATTAGTGAGACCACGAGAGTATAGGCTGCGTTTGCATAAAATGGTTCATAGTTAAGTGCCTGTGTAGCACCACGAAACAGTGCAGAGGATGCGCCGAGCAGAGATGCTGTTGTCAGCCCAAGCAAAGTGGCTTTACTAAACAAACCCTGGATCAATGAGGATGCGGAAATATTTCGCTCGCCCATGGATAAGGCCAGAACACCAAGAGATGAAATACCAATCGAAATGACCGCCCAGTGACTGATGGTTTCACCTAGGACCAGAGCTGCGACGGCAGCTACCATAATTACTTCTAGTTTGGAGAAGGTTGTACCGACTGCGAAACTCTTGTAGGTAAATGTCCAGAGTAACGATAATGTAAACAGAATTTGACTAATCCCTCCAATTAGACAAAAGATTAGGAATCGGGTATTGGGGTCGGGTATCGGTAGATTATCGGCTTTGATTAACAATAAAAGATAGGCAAGTGCTACCGGCAGTGCATAGATAAAACGGGAATATGCTGCACCGATTGTTGAGAGATCGTCCTTTAGCTTTTTTTGAATAGCGGATCGCAGATTCTGAAAAAATCCGGCCACAACTGTAATTGGTATCCAGAGTTCAATCATATTTATTGAAATATGATGGTGTTTGGTGGGTATTGACGATAACCAAATACTACTTGAATTATTGGATAATCCCCATACGGCATTGTTGTACACTCATCACCCCGAGAATTTTTATAAATCATACCTCTGGTGGCTTGTATTTCTGTTAGCAAAGGGTTAACGAGAATCATAAGTTTTTCTTGAATTTTCATGAATGAGTTTGGCAATGCATAACTTGGAGACTAGAGGGTGTTAATCAAAAACTCTGCAACTCTACGTGGTGGGCTGTTGCTAATAGGCGGCATGTCGTTAATTGGTATGGTTGATAATTTCATTCGTTTTATTATCGATGAAGGGGGAGTATGGCAGTTCTACCTGATGCGAGCCGTGTTTAACTGCCTGTTGATTGCTGGTTATATAGCCTATTGGAAGCGCAGCTTTCATGTCAATCACTTCTGGTGGGTTGTACTAAGATCAATGTTGATGGCCACCGCAATACTCGTCTACTTCATTGTGATTTCCTTTCTTCCAATTGCGATAGCCGGCGCAATATTGTTTACTTCTCCGATATTCCTGTTAATTTTTTCGGCTTTGGTATTCAAAACGCGAATTGGTGCGTGGAGGATTCTAGCAGTAATTTTTGGATTTATCGGTATTATCCTGGTCTTGAAACCAAATCCTCAGGATTTCAGTATCTATACTCTGGTGCCAGCACTGGCTGGCATGATGTATGCACTTGGTCAACTTGTAACTCGGCACAAATGCGCGGATGAAGATACGTTAGTTTTGTTATTTGGATTTTTCCTTGGTACCGGTCTGCTTGGGTTAATGGGTATTTTTGTTTTGGGTATTTCCCCTTTTCTGCAAAGCGTAAGTGCCCAGGTTCCTTTTGTAAGCACAGGTTGGGTCAGTCCAAGCGGAGAGTTTCTGTTCTGGACCATGATTCAGGGAATTGGTTCCTTGTTTGCTGTCTTGGCATTGATTCGTGCTTACCAAATTGCCGAGCCCACTTATATTGCAGTATTTGAGTACAGTTTTATTGTATTTGCAGGGTTTTGGGGATGGGTGATTTGGAAAGAGGTGCTCGATGCGGCTGCAATAACAGGGATTCTCGCCATTATTGCTGCAGGAGTAGTGATCTCGATCCGATCAGCTAAATCAGAATCAACCTAGAACGGCTATTGGACAATCAAAGACGCAAGTTTGTCTGCTCCAAAACGAACTACATCTTGAACCGGATAGCCCGTTTCTATTTCTAGAGATTTAATTGCCTTCAGTGCATTCTCTTCGTCAAGTAGACTCGTATTCAGCGCGATGCCGATTGTGGATGTATTCGTTAAGGAACCACAAGTCGATGCGACTTGTTCATTGAATTGAATAAACTGTTTAATTGGCGGAATGGGAATATTTTCTGATGCACGTACTGAGTTCATGCCAGACTTATGGCACATGATTAAGTGTGTAGGACAGGCCCCACGCATCAAGGGGAGCGTAGCGGTGCTTCCCGGATGTAATAGCGAACCTTGTCCCTCAATGATCAGTATATCGGCATCGGATGCTTCCATTACCAGACTCTCTACAGCACCACAAGCATGGTCCAACTTGAAACCATCCAGCGGGATACCTTTTCCGGTAATTGTGATACCGGTTTGTCCGGTCGCCAAAAATTCAGAGTTTAGATTTGGGTGTTGATTGCAAATCCACTTCCAGATTTCAAGTCCTGAGGACATTTTCCCGATTGCCATATCGGTACCAACCATCAAAATACGTGTATTAGTGAGATTTGCAGCTTGAGCAGAGGCAATGGCTGGTATAAAGCTGGGTTGGCGAACATCCCATATCCATTGTTCGGATTTCAGTTTGTCTCCAAATTTCTCCTGCAGTGAGTCGTGAAGACCATTTACGAGACACATGCCGAGTTCAATAGCATGATATAACGGTTCTAGCCATTGATCCGGAATGCGTCCACCGGATGGGGCGATACCGATCACGAAAACATCAGCACCGGCTTTTACGGCATGCTCAACATCTAGAACCACAGGATAGTCAAAAGGGAGAGAATTAACCTCTCTTACGGTTTTTCCGGCATTTGCTGAGTCAATAACACATACGATTTTGCTTTTGCTAAAGCGCATAATACCAAACCCCATTTTTCCATGATCCGAATCGAGGTTTTCTTCCATATAGATCGCAATTCGATGATGAGGCTGTAACATTCAGTATATGGTATTTCGTAATTTCATGGATTTCATTTCGATTTTATATCAAAATTTATTGCGGATATTCTAGAATATGTTTACATGGTCGAATCGAAAGGAAACCCTCAGTTTGAGTCAGATTATGTTTTGTGCATATTCCGATAGATTTTTTATTCCTGTGTAATGATTAATCAGTCATATTTTAAAACAACGGAGGTTGTAGCATCTCACAAGTTAGATGAATTGGTCTGCGTAGATGAGTATGTTACCAAGCTCATTTATTCCAACATAAATTATTATGTATGAAATCGCAATATATCGATCAGGTAAAAGGGATGGTTCAATGATATTTTTTTCGATCGAATGAACAATTACCTCATTTAGTTTGTATTTCGGTACCAGTGAAGTTTTTATCACGAACCACAAAAATCAAAGGAACTGATATCGGAGTTGATGAAGTTACACTTTCCACTCAAATGCACTGAATGGATGCTATTGGAAAGTATTGGGAAGATGGAATCTTATTAATTTATGGAACATGATTTAGCAAGTTCCTTAACCATCGTTGCTTGCAAATTATTGAGATTTTTTAGTGAAGTTCTACTTGATTTCTCGATAATTTTATAATCCCAACTCAAATCGATGAATTCGATGAAAATCAGGAAATTCATATGTTAAATAAATTGAAAATCAAAAATTTTAAGGCTTGGCATGAGGTGGAAATCGAATTTGGGAAAATAACAGGTTTTTTCGGTGCGAATAGTGCTGGCAAGAGTAGCCTAATTCAATTCCTTCTGATGTTGAAGCAGACAAAAAATGCTACAGACCGTGGTTTGGTTCTGGATTTTGGTGGTCCTGCAGGTTTAGTCAATTTGGGAACCTATGTAGATGTTGTCTGCAATCATGAAATGCAAAGCCAAATGAGTTGGAATCTAGCCTGGAAACTGCCTAAGGAACTCAAGATCGATATACAAAAAGGAGTATCTGGCAAGTTATCGATAAAAAGTGACTCTCTTGAAACATGGAGTGAAGTGTGTATGAGTAGAGACGGGCTAGGAAATAATCAATTGGGTTATAAATTCGATGAAGCAGAATATCGATTGAAAAAACAAGAAAGCTCCAAAGAAATTTATAAGCTGGATACAAATAAACCGAAGTTCAGCTTCTTACGAAACAAGGGACGCAGATGGCCTCTCGGTTCTCCGATCAAAACCCATCTTTTCCCGGATGAAATAAAGTGGCTATATCAGAATGCTGACTTTCTCAATGAATTCGAAAAAGCCTATGAGGAATTTATCGATTCCATTTACTACCTTGGACCTCTTCGTGAACAGCCCAAGCGAGAATATCAATGGGCCGGTTCTAGTCCTAATGATGTCGGACCTCGAGGTGAACGTACAATTGATGCAATCCTCGCTGCAAGACGAGACGGAGAAAAAAGAAATTTTGGACCTCGGACTAGGTATCGAGACTTCGAATGGATAATTGCTCGATGGTTACAAGTATTAGGCCTCATTCAAGATTTTCAAGTAAAAGAAATTGCAGATGGTTCCAATTTGTATCGTGTATATGTGAAGAAAACCAAGTCAAGTCCTGAGGCTTTATTAACCGATGTAGGATTTGGAGTGTCTCAAGTCTTGCCAGTACTCGTACTGTTGTATTATGTTCCAAAGGGTTCAACAATATTGATGGAACAACCCGAAATCCACCTGCATCCTGCGGTTCAGAGTGAACTGGCTGATGTGATGGTGGATGTGATTAAGAGTCGAGATATACAAATTATTGTTGAGAGTCACAGTGAACATTTTTTGCGACGTTTGCAACTTCGTGTGGCAGAAAATAAAAAAGTTTCCCATAAAGATATCAAATTGCTATATTTTGCACAGAACAAGGGCAAAGCGATCGTGTCAGACCTATCGTTAAACCAATGGGGAGAGATAGAGAATTGGCCACGTGAATTTTTCGGGAATGCAATGGAAGAGATTGCCGAAATAGCTGAGTATTCTTTGGAGAGAAAAATAAATCAATTAGGATGAAAGCATATGTTGTCGATACCAATGTGCCGATTGCGGCGAATGGAGGAAGTAAGACACACGTAACGAACGGTGTCAATTGGCTTGCGTCAGGAAATTGAGACAGTTGATTGATTCGGAGATTGTAGCAATCGATGAATTTGGATATATATTCCAAGAATACCGAAAGCATTTAACTCTTGGTGGGTCTCGAAATGTGGGCGATGAATTCTTTAAGTACCTATTCGAGAATCAATATAATCATGATCGAATACAGCAGATAAGAATCAGTCCATCTAACGATGATGATATAGGCTTTGAAGAGCTCCCCGCGAACAAACTCGATCCCTCTGATCGTAAGTTTTTAGCAGTTTCTGTGAAGGCAGGAGCGACAATTTTGAATGCTACTGATAGCGACTGGGATGAGCAGGGTTTACTATTACAGAAACTAGGTGTTGAAACTTGTCAGCTTTGTCCCGAAAACTCACGAAAGTGATCTGTATATAGTCGCCGAATAGTAATATTACGCCTATGAACAGAAAATATCCAAAAACGCCATACTGGCCATTTTCTCCATATCTTGGGAGAAATGGAAGAATTCATGCTGATCCATCAAGGTTTGTGGATGTACCGGTTGTGATATCGGAAAAATTAGATGGTAGCAGCATACTAATACATGAAAGTAATGTTTATGGGCGAAGTGTTTCAGCACCCTCCGATGGTAAATGGATGGCAATGGTGAAGAAACATCATGCGTGGAAAGTCACTGAGCCCCATATATATTTGTATGGAGAAGATATCTATGGCAAACACAGCATCGAATATGATGCTGTGCAAGAGAACCGAACATTTTACGCCTTTGCTTTACGCGTTGGAACTGGAGCGTTTTGTTCGTTTACTGAAATGTCTGATTATGCAATTCGAAAAAATATTCCCGTTATCCCAGTGCTATTTGATGGAGTTTTTGGTTCAGTTGCGGAAGTGTATACTTTTATCGATCGCGCTCATGAGGAGCCCTCTGTCCTAGGTGGAGAGAGGGAGGGAATAGTTATGCGCTTATCCTGTGATTTTGCTGAGTCAGAGTTTTCTCTCAATATCTGTAAGAGTGTCCGTGTCGGACATGTAAAAAACGCTGAACATTGGACGAAGAACTGGAAGCCTTGCAAAGTCTTGGCTTGTGTGTGAGAGAGGCGCATAAAATAACCACACACCAATGATTCGATAAATTTCAGTTTCAGTCAAATGTAAATTTGAACAATCACATCAATCCAGATGAATCTATCCACAACGCCGAGATATTTAACTATTCCGCAAATTTAGATAATTGACTAAATTTGTGTAGATCAGGATTTATACACAGCCTCAGATTCTATATTACATTTTGATGCCTAAGTGCGTTTGAAGAAATGATTCGCTTTGCAACTACTTGCCCCCACTATGTTAAGATGATCGCATGATAAATGCAGAATTTCAGACAAACCGTCGTCCGCTACCGATTGGCATTCAAACATTTCGCCGACTGCGTGAAAAGGGCTGTTATTATGTGGATAAAACGCCTCTGATTCGACAAATGATTGAAGAGGGTGATTTCTACTTCCTGTCCCGTCCCCGTCGTTTTGGCAAGAGTCTCCTAGTCGACACCTTGCAGGAATTGTTTGAGGGCAACGAGCCCCTGTTTCGAGGTTTGGATATCCACCCGCACTGGGACTGGTCGGTCAGGTATCCTGTTATTCGTTTGACCTTGGATGGGATAGTCAGCACGCCGGAGGAATTAGAGAACCGTATTGGAAATCAATTGTACAAAATCGAACAAGCATTTGACCTAACTTCTCTACCCTCGGTACACTCTGCTGCTGATCGACTGGAAAATGTCCTCTACTTTCTCCATCAAACGACTGGTCAGCAGGTAGTGGTGTTGGTTGATGAATATGACAAACCAGTTCTGGATTTGCTGGAGGACAGCGACAAGGCTCGGGTAAACCGGGATAGACTGAGAGACATATACAGCATCCTGAAGAGTTCGCAAAAATACATCCGCTTTGTGTTTGTAACCGGCATCACGATGTTTTCCAAAACCAGTTTTTCTTCCGGTCTCAATAATCTTACCAATATCAGTTTATCCCCAAGGTATGCAACCATTTGTGGATATACGGATCAGGATCTTGATACGGTATTTGCTCCGGAGCTGGAAGGACTGGATCGGGACAAGATTCGTATCTGGTATAACGGCTACCACTGGCTCGGTACCGAGAAGCTCTACAATCCTCATGACATACTTCATTTGTTTGATATGCGAGAATTTCGGGCGCACTGGTTCAAATCCGGGGTGCCTAGCTATCTATATCGGTTATTGGAGGACAACCAAGTCAGTCCCATGCAGCTGGAAAACCGCGTAGTCAACGCATCTTCAGTTTCCAAGTTTGAGTTGGACCAATTCAGTCATGAGGCCTTGCTGTTCCAGTCTGGATATCTGACCATCAAAGAAAAGGAAGTAAAAAAGGACAACATTCTGTACCATTTGGATTATCCTAATTATGAGGTGCAGAGAAGTTTCAACCTAGGATTTGCTGAGCATTTGACCAGGCGCGGTAAGGAAGTAGCAGCGACCGGAGAGGATCTGATTCAGGCTCTGGGGGAGAATAACTTTTCTGTGTTCATGGAAAAGATCCAGGACTTGCTTGCAGAATTTCCTCATACTTGGTATGACACGGCCAATCTGGGTGATTATGAATCCTGGTATGCGAGTTTGCTGTATCTGTGTTTCCGAACCACACAGGTTGATCTAAAGGCAGAGGAAGTGACCAAACACGGTCGTTCGGATATGGTGCTGTTGCATGAGAATCAGGTATTCATCTTGGAACTCAAGATGGTTGATAACAAAACCGGATTAGAAAAAGGGCTCGATAGTGCAATCGCACAGATTCGGGAAAAAGGCTATGCACAGAAATATCGAAGCCGTAAGGAGCCCATTCACTTGATTGGCATGGTGTTTGGCAAGAAAGAACGAGACTTGCTCGATATACGTGTGGAGGTGCTTTGACAATTTAATGGGGTTTCGAATATCTGTTGCTAAAAAACAACATCGATATCAAGATATTTCATGTCTTACATTTTTTGCTAGTTCGATATCAACCGAATCAATGGAGGAAGGCCGATCATTGATCAAAAATAAACTATTTTGTCTTTATCTTATACGAAAGGAAGTATCCTGATGAATGATACACAGATAGTCAGTCTGATTGACAACCTGAGAAAAAAACCGTCAGAAAACCATTGGCTAGAGTTTAAGGAAAATTATGCAGAAACCAAAATGATTGGCAAGTTGATCTCTGCACTGTCCAACTCCGCACAACTTGTCAATCAGCCTTATGCGTATGTCATTTGGGGTATACGTGATAAAGACCATGAGGTGGTTGGCACTTCGTTTGAGCCTACTCGTCAGATGCAAAATGAACAACCATTGGAGTTATGGCTTTCACGAAGGTTGCGACCTGACATCGCATTTTCATTCGAATCTGTAAACTTTCGGGGAACCAATATAGTCCTACTCAAGATACCGGCAGCGTCTACTATCCCAGTTGAGTTTGATCGGACAGCATATATTCGAATTGGCAGCGCAACCCCACGCCTTTCAGACTATCCTGAACGCCAAAGAGAATTATGGGGTAAATTACAGTCTTACCGATGGGAAGGGGGATTAGTATCGCAGTTTTCTGGAAGTCATACTGTCCTTGAGAAATTGGACTACGTTCGATATTTCGATCTTATGAGTCAGCCCTTACCCGATAATCGAGA
This sequence comes from Gammaproteobacteria bacterium, assembly GCA_026708585.1. GTDB lineage: Bacteria > Pseudomonadota > Gammaproteobacteria > Arenicellales > Poriferihabitantaceae > Poriferihabitans. The sequence continues at coordinate 35,594 of JAPOUQ010000057.1, read as the reverse complement.
TGGGCTTCTACAACGATTGTATGCCGATGGCCTAGTGCAAAAACACTTTGACGGTCATTGGTCCATTACGAATCTTGGTGCCATCCTATTTGCGAAGAACTTGGAAGACTTTCCTATGTCGATAGCACGTAAGGCAATTCGCTTTGTAGCTTACGCAGGAAATAGTCGTGCAGACTTAGTAACACATCGAAACGATATCCAAAGGGGTTATGCAACTGGACTTGATCAACTAGTTGAATATATCAGCGACTTGTTACCTCAAAATGAACGAATTAACGGAGTGTTTCGTGAAAAACAATTGATTTATCCCAAGATTTGCATTCGAGAACTTGTTGTCAATGCACTGATACATCAAGACATGACAATATCAGGCACTGGTCCAACGGTTGAATTATTTACAAGTCGTCTAGAAATTACAAATCCCGGTCTTCCTCTGGTTAGCCCAGAACGATTTATCGACTTGCCTCCGCGCTCACGAAACGAAACATTAGCATCGTTTATGCGCCGTATGGGATTCTGCGAAGAGCAGGGAACAGGGATCGATAAGGTGATCTCAACTATAGAATTACACCAACTACCCCCGCCAGATTTTCGTGCTGAAGGAGATGCTGTCCGTGTTAAGTTATTCACCCCTCGACGCTTTGCTGAAATGACTCCCGATGAACGTACGCGTGCTTGTTATCAACATGCTTCGCTGAAATATGTTTTGGGAGATCGGATGAAGAATTCTACGCTATGCAAACGCTTTGGTATTGATCCAAAAAACGCCTCACAGGCATCTATCGTGTTCAAAAAGGCACTTGATGAAGGGCTGATAAAACCGGCTGATCCTGAACACCCTCGGATGGGATATCTGCCGTTTTGGGCATAATCAATATATTTTCTTGATCGGGTTTTGATTCTGAGCAAAAGAATTTCGCCTTTAAGGCACAAGAAATAATTATAACTCTATGATATATATAAATTATATCGCTCGATTATTTTCTTGATCGGGTTTTGATTCTGAGCAAAAGAATTTCGCCTTTAAGGCACAAGAAATAATTATAACTCTATGATATATATAAATTATATCGCTCGATTATTTTCTTGATCGGGTTTTGATTCTAAAACGACAATTTGCTTATATATATGAGAGAACCAAGTGTAGAATAATTAGCCGGTCGCATACATCATTTCTGTACACGCCAAATTGAATGGGAATTATATATTGAAGCAACATTATGCTACCTCATATATCTTTCTATGGCTCAACGGTATAACTGACGTCAACGCCCCTCTGCGTGCAGATACCCCAGGAGGTCAATATATTCCGGGCTGAATTGATATCCGCATGTTCGGCATGACCACACACTTGAAAACCGCTTGCGATGGTTAGGTGTTTCCCACACTTATTTTGTTAGTTTGAAAATTAAAAGTGGGAAACACCTATGCCATACCCCACTGATCGCAAACAGAGCTCGGTCCATTCTTTATTCCTTTTTCCCATGACCTCAACATATTGATGACTCACCACCAATAATATCCTTCACAGAAAACCCAAATCAGGATATCAGATCAGCTAAACGCAAGCGAAAAATTTTACCGGACGCACCTTTAGGCAATTCGTCCATGAAATAAACTCTCTTCGGCATCTTGACTGCGCCCACCACCTGTTCGCAAAAAACTCGAAGTTCCTCCTCACTACAAGTGTGACCATCACGTATCACTACGCAAGCAACCACCTCTTGACCATAGTTTTCATCAGGTACACCAAAGGCCGCGGCCTCCAATACAGCGTGATGTCTGTAAAGCACATCATCAATTTCGCGTGGAGCGATATTTTCTCCACCTCGGATAATTAACTCCTTGATGCGTCCGGTAATGAACAGATAACCATCTTCATCCTGATAGGCGATGTCTCCGGTTCGAAACCAACTGCCAAAAAATCCAGCCGCTGTTGCTTCTGGATTCTTATAGTAGCACTTCAGAGTATTATTTCCTTTTATAACCATTTCACCGCGTGTCCCATGTGGGCATGGATTACCGGACGTGTCCACAATCTTGATATCATTGCCATATGGAATACCCACAGAGCCCTGTTTGCGTGGCGCTGGGGGCATGGGATTGGAAGCCACCGTCCCAGCAGTCTCGGTCAAACCTAAGGTCTCAATCATTGGCACATGAAATGTACTCTCCCACTCACGCATGACAACAGCGGGTAAAGGTGCTGATGCGGAACGGGCAAATCGAAAGCACTCTAGCCTAGCATCATTACCGAATGTGAATTCTTCATCAGCTGAACGATCGAGCAAATATTTGATTATCGTAGGGACTAAACTTGACCAAGTGCATTGATAGCGTGCAATTTCCTGCCAAAAACTACTGGCGCTGAACCGTTTTGGTATCACTACGCTACCACCGCTAACCAACGGTGCAGCAATCGTCACCATAGCCCCGTTGATATGATAGACCGGCAAAACACAAAGTGCCCGGTCTTGTACAGTGAGTATGTGTCCGTTAACTACATTGGCACCTCCGCTGACGATTGCACGATGTGACAGTAATGCACCCTTGGGCAAACCGGTAGAACCCGATGTATACAATAGCAGTGCAGAATCATCCTCATGGAGCGAGCACTCCGTGATTGCACCAGCAGAAACGTCCGACCACAAAGGACCATTAACGGGATCCACCTTAATAATGCTTGCATCGCTGTTCGCACTCGACATCAATGTTTTGAGTTGTTGCTCGTAACACGCCTCAACAAAAATCACTTCGGCATCCGAATGCTGGAGCACATATTCAAGATGTTGTTGTCCAGCAACCACATTCAAGGGAACAACAACCCGACCGCTAGCCATAATTCCGAGTAGAAGCTGAGCAGACCAGATTCCATTATCAAGCATAAAGGCCACTTTGGAGCCATGGCGTACCCCTAGGCGATCAAGGTGACCTGATATCTCATCAATATTTCGCTTCAGCTCAGCGAAAGAGATTGCTTGATCTGTCTCCGGTTGGATCAGGAAGGTTTTTTCAGGTTGTTCCGTCGCGCGCCGGTTAATGATTGAGGAAACAGTATACATATTGAGCTCTCGTCAATCATCTCCGTATTTTTCAAGATACGCCCCAAACAGCTCCTGCTCTTTGGGGCGGTCCTCATCGATGGTGGTAACTAAGTGAGTGATATTGATGAAGTGTCGATAATTCAGATTTTCACTGATACTGTTGCCACCCCAGGTACCACAACCCATAGACAGTGTGAACGGCAGGGAATTCTCAAAACTTCCACCATTACCAAATGTATGTGCTTGATTGACCAATACCCGAACTACATCGACATCCGTAGCTAGCTGAGCTGCTCGTTCTTTTCTGGATGTGTGAATTCCGCATGAATGACCACGACCGTTGATCAGTAATATATTCTTAACCAATTGCACAGCATGGTTAAAATTATCAGCCTTGTAAATTGTCAGCAGCAAAGATAACTTTTCATCAGCAAATAGAGAGTTTGCATCAAAGAATGGTTGTTCAATCAGGTAGAATGAAGCGCGACTTGCTTCTTCTCCGAGATTGAGACCTCGAGCAAACACCTCAGGATCTCTCGCAATCAAATCTCGCGATAATTTTCCATCCACCCATAATGTTTGCTCGATTTCCTTATTTTGCTCTGGCGGCACGCGATATGCCCCGGCCTCAATCAGTGCATCCATCGCAGTATCATAGACATCCTCCAGAATAATCAGTGAATTTTCGGATGAACAAGAAGTTGCATTGTCAAACGTTTTCGAGGCTTTTATCTTGTAAACAGCTTCCTTGATATTCGCCGTCTCATCAATGATCACTGGCACATTGCCAGAACCGACCCCAATTGCAGGAGTACCGCTGGTATAGGCATTCTGCACATTTGTCTGAGAACCCGTAGCAACAACCAGATCGGCGGCTTCAAGCAAGAGCTTGGTCATCGTTCGAGAGACGGGGGCAGGCAATACCTGTATAAGATCAGGAGGGGCACCAACTTTTGCGAGCGCATTACGCATCAGTTCAGCAGTCGCAGAAGTGGCTTTCCAGCCAGCTGGAGAAGGGGCAAGAATAATCGAATTAGCCCCTTTCAATGCCATCATGGACTTGTTTGCCGGTGTTGCAGAGGGATTGGTCGACGGGGTAATGGCAGCGACCACCCCGACTGGCTTGGCATATTTCACTAATCCAAGATGCGGGGAATCCTCGATAATCCCCACAGTCTTCACACGCATCAAATCGCGCAAGGTGCCGAAGGTCTTTCGCTGGTTTTTCGTGACCTTGTCTGAAACATTGCCAATCTTGGTAGTTTGAACTGCAAGCTCAGCCATTTTGCGTGCATTTTCTGGTTTATACAAGGACCATGCTACTGCGGTGACCATTTCGTTGATCTGTTCCTGAGTGTAGTTTGCAATGGACTGCATCGCTGAACGAGCCTTGGCGATTGATTCCCTTATAATCTCTTGTTCTGCATTTCTTTCGTATTGTGATGACATGGAATGACCGTCTTACTGAATAAATTTTTTGAACTAATATGGCTGAAAACTGTAAAAGGCTGAATTGTACCGATTCAAGACGGTCAACTCAATAAATCTGCGACAACATGAATCTGGATCTTGCTCCTTCAGTTCTGGCTTGGTGTGCTCTTGCCATGGCTTGCGGTGGAATCATCAAGGGGGTTTTGGGGATTGGTACACCACTACTCACTGTGCCAATGATGGCATTGGTTCTGCCTGTCCATGAAGCCGTAGTCATTATGGCGGTCCCGGTAGTGGTTGCCAACCTCTGGCAAGCGTATGATGCCAAACAACCGATTGAGACGGTCAAGCGATTCTGGCCCGCCTTGATGGCCTTGTTTGCCGGAACTTGGTTCGGCGTCTGGATTCTCTCGGGTATAGACGAAAAGGTATTATTGACAATCGTAGGGATTATGGTTATCTGTTTTACCTTGATCCAGGGTTCGAAAAGAAAAATCACTATTCCACCTCGCTATGAGAGATCTGCGGGCATGGCATTTTGCGGAAGTGCTGGACTGATTGGCGGTCTCTCATCCATGTTCGGCCCAATGATGATTCTGTATCTTGTTTCACTACCAACACTTGAAAAAGATAAATTCGTAAACACCATCAGCTTTCTCTACGTTGGAGCAGTCGTTCCCTGGGCAGTTATGCTGGTTGTCATGGGGATCATGAATGTTCGACTCGCGCTGCTTTCGGGACTGGCCGTAATTCCACTTTCGGCAGGATTGCTGGCCGGACGATCAATCCGAAAGTATGTCAAAGATTCAATTTTTTATCGCCTGATTCTTGGTGTATTGATCGTCTCCGGCGGTAGTTTGATCTGGAGGGCACTGCTCTAGGAATTTCAGTAAATCGATTGAACAGATAATAACGAATTGCTGTCATCGATTCCGAAAAATCAGCAACCCAATCCAGTCAAAAATTTTCTTACAACCCGATTCAATCGTGTAAAATCTGTGCATGTGAGCAGTTGAGCTCATAAATAAAGGTGAACTTTGTGTGCTCGCATTTCTTCGGCTATTACCCGTCAGTACCGAGCATCAATTTCAGACAAACAATAAAAACGTTCGATGGTGGTTCTCGTCACCGTCATTTGAATCAATGAGAGAATAATAAATGAACTTTACAAAATATTTAACTTCGGGACTACTTGCATGCGGTATGACGCTGGTTTCGAACGTTTCATTCGCCGCATGTGCCACCGACTCTCTTCCAAACAGTCTAGCAGGCCCAAATGGTTTTCCAGAACGCGCTTTGACCATGATCGTCCCCTATGGACCTGCAGGTGGATCTGGGCAAGTCGCACAAGCCATGGCTCAGGCTGTAACTGAATTGACCGAGGTCAGTATCAATCGTGATCACAAGCCCGGGGGTTCTGGAACTGTCGGCATGACCGCTTATATGGCACTCCCATCCGACGGATACTCCGTACTGGAACATATTGACGATGCTTCAAGTGCTCATGCATTGGATTCAAGCAAGCCTAACCCCGCCTCTGATCTAATTCCGTTGGTTATTTCACAAATCACCTTTTCACAAATCTTCATCCGAACCAATGAAGACCGATTTACCGATTGGAATTCTTTTGTAGAGTGGGTAAAGGCACAAAACGGAAAGGCTACTATTGCCAATGTATCCAAAGAAGGATCAATGGAACGAGTAACCATGAAGGCTATATCCGATGCAACCGGAATCAGTATTCAACAGATTTCTTTTGACAAGGGTGCACCAAGATATGGTGCCCTTGCTGGTGGTCAGGTAGATGCATTATTTGAGCAGCCCGGCGATGTCCGAAAATTTCTGGATGCAGGCACTTTCAAGCCAATTCTAACGATTCTTCCTGAAGCGCCATCGGCCTTCCCCGATGTCCCTGCTCTTTCTGATGCCGGGCTTGATTTTGAGCCACTTTATCGATTCCGCGGATTCTATGTGCATAAGGATGCGCCAGCCGATCGGGTCGAATGGTTGCAGTGGGCATTTCAAAAGGCTTATTGCGAGCAAAGCTATCAGGACTTCAACAAAAGCAAGTTTATGCACTTGATTGAAAGTTTTCGGGATACAGAAGGTGCTCGTAGTTTAATTAGTACAACTATCGATCAATACCGTAATGTTTACAAGGAGATGGGGCTTGATGTCAAATAGAGTCTTCTCCTGAATTCATGCGCTCTGGCATTCTGAATGCCAGAGCGTTCCTTTCCTCCAATCCAGCATGAAAAATCTCCGCGTTGCTCATATCGTTGAAGCAGCGATCTGGCTCTCGCTTGCATTATTGCTGTTTGTTTATTCCTTTGATTTCAACCAGGAAATTGAAATCTACAAATATGGCGCGGCGGCATGGCCGAGAGTAATCCTTCTGTTGATTGTGGTCGCTGCACTTGGTCAATTGCTCGGACAATGGCTACGCGATGATAAACAGAGCTCAGAAATGCTCAGCAAGGCCTCCGATCATGGTCCCGAACTAGCGGCAAATTTTTCCGACCACAATAATCCAAAATGGCTTGCCTGGACGTTTTTGCTGATTACGATTCCTTTCATCTATATGAATGCACCCGGAATTGCAAGTGAATGGCTATCACTGGATAAAGCTGGACTCAATCATGCAAAGCTAATTACTGCAGTTGTTTTACTCGCTATATATCTGATGGGAATTCGAGGCAATCACCTAGGAGGAATGCTGACCTTGCCTCTACTATTCGGGGCATTGATTCAGGATTTTGGCTTCTACTTTACTGCACCGTTTTTCATATTAGGTACGATGTATCTGATGGGAGAGAAACGTTATAAGAGCATGCTCATGATTGGCGCACTGATCATGGGCATTCTGCTAACACTATTTGTTAGCCTGCTTTATGTTGGTCTTCCGACTGGTAATATCAGTCCATTCTATGAATTCGGGACCTCCATCGTGAATCTGTTGCAATAACGAAGCAATGGACACTCTGAACAATTTCATCAACGGAACCATTGCGCTGTTTGGTGATCCGCTTGGTGTGCTAATTTTTTTTGGTGGAGTAATCGGAGGCATGCTGTTTGGGGCAATTCCCGGAGTAAGCATGCTCACTTTGGCCGCTATCCTGCTTCCGTTTACAGCGCATCTTTCTCCTGAGCATGGCATCATGCTGTTTTCAGTAATCTATTGCACGGGCGTCTATGGCGGAGCGATTACTGCAATTTTATTTAACATTCCAGGTTCACCGGAGAATGCGCCAACCGCCTTTGATGGCTACCCCATGACTCAAAAAGGGCAGGCGGGCAAGGCTGTGGGAGCCGCTGTAATGTGTTCTGCGATTGGGGGCACTGTCTCTGCTGTAATTATGATGATTGCTACCGCTCCAATTGCTAGTTGGGCAATCTCGGCATTTGGCCCGCCTGAGATTTTTGCCTTGGTGTTTTTCGGGCTCGCGGTGGCCTCTTCAGTTGGAGCGAGAACGTTCTGGAAAGGATGGCTGTCAATCCTGCTTGGGCTGCTAATTGCGGTAGTCGGTCTGGATCCGGTAGGCGGTATTGAGCGTTGGGATTTTGGTATGCCTTATCTGTTGGCAGGTATTCACTTCATTCCAACCATTCTCGGTTTTTTTGCCGTCTCGGAAGTGTTGATTCAAGTCGAAAAAAAGGCCAAAGGTTCTTATAAAGCCCCCAAACTCAGTGTCGATTTTCCCAGCTTGGCTGAACTATTTTCTCAAAAAATCGCAGTTATTCGATCCATCATAATTGGTTTTTTCTGTGGTATTCTGCCCGGAATTGGAGCAACTCTTGCAGCGTTCATGGGCTATAACGAAGCGGTACGTTGGTCGAAAGATCGCAAAGAATTCGGCACCGGGAAAATGGAAGGGGTGGTTTCCTCGGAAACAGCCAATAACGCGGCAACCGGTGCTGCAATGATTCCGCTACTAGCCCTCGGCCTGCCCGGTGGTGCGCTGACTGCGATGATGGTTGGAGTCTTTCAGATGCACGATATGGAGCCTGGTCCTTTGGTTTTTTTGAACAGTGCCGATTTGGTATGGGTTGTTTTCTCTGCCATGTTCTTTGCAAACTTATCAATCCTCCTGATCGGATATCTTGAAACCAAGACCATCATCAATTTACTTCGAATACCGTTTCAATTTCTCGCTCCATTGATTCTGTTACTCGCTACTGTCGGGGCCTATGCAGTAAGGGGCTTGCCGATTGATATAGTGGTGATGTTTGTAGCCGGCATTGTCGGATTTTTTCTACGTCGATCCGGTTATTCCGTAGCTGGGATCGTGCTTGGCCTAATTCTCGGAAGAATCGGCGAGCAGACCTTCGCGCAAGCGATGCAGATGCTACACTTTGAATGGCTGGGATTCATCTCAAGGCCGATTGCATTAACCCTGATCATAGCGGGCATACTGACCCTATTCAGCAGCATTTATTCTTCTTTCTTCAAGAAACCGACTTGATTCAGCTAGCTTTCGAAATAACAAAAATCATCACCTGATTGAGTATTACACGCCTAAAGACCTTGATCCATGTCCTCCGCTCACGATCCTATCTCCGAGCAATCGGTCAAGTTCTTCAATTACCCGTTAGGAACTTCAAAATACCGGTTGGTTTATCAGAATCATTCCCTAGACAGCGAATAGTGGATACAGCAAGAAACCCCCATTTCCACCTAACTTTCATCAAGCGCTGCAATCCAAGCACTATTCAAAGACCCTTCTCCACCGAAAATATCTGTCCATTTTCCGGCGGCTGTCCCACCAGCCATTCGCGGTTTATTGTCATCGTTGACAAGATTCGAAAGTTTCCCTCCCCAATAGCCGGAAGAATGACTCAATACAATTTGATTCGACACAATCTTAAATTCATTTGACGAAAAAGATCCATTATTCTCAATTTTTGTTTCCTCCAACATTACCCCAATCGGCAACATTTCCGAGCGTCCATCTGATCGAAAAACTTCCACCCCACCATCCAATCCGGCTTGACCAGTAATGGTTTGCCTATCAAGATTCAATTGCAGATTCAAAGCTGCTTGAAATGTACCAAACTGGTCATTTTCTGGATTGCTGGGTACATGATAAGCATAGTGCCCAATAGTCGTGCCTTTATATGTTGCTGTGCCTGATTGGCTTCTCCATGAAAAGTTATCTCTCAATTCAGGTCCATCGACATATGCGCCAAAGGATTCAGCATGATATTGTCCATTTTCATGTTTGAATTCTTCCCAAACACCAAGAGTCACATATGACCTCGGATTATTTTCATCCCAAGATGTTTCAGCAGTGGTAAATTGAATTCTTTGACCGGATCGTTCAGCTGAAGTCATACTATGTCCTTTGGTCCAGAAAGCAGGAGGACCATCTATGACCGTGTATTGAACGTTTTTTTGATCGGAGTCTACAGCAGAACCACCAAATTCGACTGTTTTATCATCCGATTTGGTCACCACAACCGATGTTGACATACCATCAAAAGATACCCGGGCAGTAGCACCTTGATCTGTTGACTGCGTCACGCTTCCAAAGGTTGGGGCATTGGTACTTGCTTTTGACATCTCTGATACGATCCTGTCAACATTTTGGGTTCGGGCATCATCTAGACTGTTTTGAAGTGTTTCGAAATAAGTTGCATTATTTGAACTTCCGCAAGCTGCGAGAAGGGCAAATAAACCAATGTGTATGGTCAGTAAAACGTATTTCATTTTGTTACCTTATTTCTTTGTTAGCCCGACCTTCTCAATTATGAGAGCGTTCCCAGAATTGCGAAGGTCGGGCTAGGATTGTCTTGCAATCATCAGCAAATTGAATTGAAAATGCATACCTATCGTTTGAACCCTCCGAAGGCTAACTCAAATTGAAACATCTATCAAATCATAGAACGAAAATGAGATACAAGAGTAGTTATGAGTTTAGTATAGTGAAAATTGCAACTTGTATTGGATGGAAGGAATTTACCGCCGAGGGTTCCAGTCCGATTTGCAGAACGAATATTTTGCTTATTGGTGGTTTCTCAAATGGATATACGAACTACTGGTTCTGGTGAATATTCTGATTCATGCCGGCACAAACCACTCAAGCATGAGCATTCCGTAAATCGGAATGACAGGCCAGATTAATCAATCATTCTCGAAAAATCTTCTCACCCATCTGTTCAATCATGGTCTGCGCCTTGTTCAAGGTCAATTGAACCGCCTCTTCTCGACTGAACGAAATATCTGCCCGTAAAAACCGATGAGTCTGCTCTTGCCCATCCTTCTCAAACGTAATTACTGCTTCGGTTGTCCAACCATGCGTCACTTTATTCGGGCAAGGTTGTATAAGGAATCCATTGTAAATAACCGCTTCCTCTGCATTGGTTTTCGTTTGCTCGCGACCAAAAATACTTTTCAGAAAGCCCATCGCGCATCCACCCCTAGTTAATATTCAAGCTCAATCATTCGGTTGTGAGCATGCAATGCTGCGACCTTGTAGGCTTCAGCCAGAGTCGGATAATTAAAGGCATTCTCAAGAAAATAATCGATCGTGCCTCTCAGGGTTAAGACTGCCTGACCGATGTGAATCAACTCGGTTGCTCCTTCCCCAACAATATGCGCTCCAAGCAATCTACGGCTTTTGGTCGAGAAGATCGCCTTCAAAATACCTGAACGAAGGCCCATAACCTTTCCACGAGAGGTCTCGCGAAGTTGGGCGAGACCTGTTTCATATGGAATTTTCCGTTCAATCACCTCCTCCTCAGTCATGCCTACTGTCGACATTTCTGGCACAGCATAGATACCATAGGGAAAATATTTGGGTTTCTTGTACGCTTTCTCACCCAATGCATCTAGTACAGCAATTCGACCCTGTTCCAGCGAAGTCGATGCCAAGCTCGGAAAACCGATCACATCCCCACAGGCATAAACCGTCGGCTGTGAGGTTTGGAACCGATCATTTACCGCAATACGCCCTCGATGATCTGTTTCTACTTCGATATTTTCAAGTCCAAGCTTGCTGGTATTTCCCACGCGACCAGCAGCAAATAAGACCATATCTGAAGCAATTGCCCGGTTATTTTCCAAAATCACTACACAGTTGCCATTCTTCCTGACTTCAATCGTCTTCACAGCTTGCCCAAATTGCAACCGTAGACCACTATCGACAATCTCATGACGAAAATGCATTAAGATTTCCTGATCCATAAAATCCAGCATGCTCTGTCGGGGCTCAACCAGCGTTACATTTATATCCAGCGTCTTGAAGATTGTCGCATACTCAACTCCAACCACACCAGCACCGATTACGGTCAATGTGCGGGGTAATTTTTGCATGCAAGTGACCTCGTCAGAATCGATAATCCGTTCACCATCAAACGGTATCTCATCCGGCCTATAGGTCTGGGTTCCAACAGCGATAATGAAACTTTCAGCCGACAGGGAGATCAAATCTCCATTAGGAGTATCGACACCTATGGTGTTTTTATCGATAAAATGCGCGAAACCCTGCACAATCTGCACTCCATTACGAACCAGATGATCTTGTTGAATATCGACTTCGTTTTGTAATGTCATGCTGAGTCTTTGCATGAGGTCAGATGCCTGAATATCGGATTTGGCACGATAAGCCCGGCCGTAAAATCCACGTTCACGCCAACCGGTCAGATTGAGTACTGTCTCACGTAAGGTTTTGCTCGGAATCGTTCCCGTATGTACACACACACCACCGATACCACCCATACCATCAATCACAGCGACATTCTTACCAAGTTTCGCAGCCTGTATGGCTGCTGTTTTCCCCGCAGGTCCACTGCCGATGATAATTACATCAAAATGTTGCATAACAGAATTCTGTCCTAATGATCGAGAGATTCGGGTTTCATTGATTGATTGTCGAATATGCTACATAATATCAAATCTAACACACACTTTGACCTTAACTTGACAACTTTTCATGATATCAGCGCTGGCGGCAATACTCTTGAGTCTGAGCGAAATTACCTAGGCGTAGCCAGATGAAAGCATCAGAACCTTTCCGGATCAATTTGACAAACCGGAATGAATACATGCAAATGAATATCCAGTCATGATTTTACATGCTCAACAATGCTCCGATTTCGAGAACAACGGCTACTTGGTCGTTCGAAACTTCAATTCAAAGGAGCGGATTGATGAAGCAAAGTTTCGATTTGAAAAACTGTTTCGTGGTGAGTTTGAAACCGGACTTCAGCCAGATGAATGGAACTGGCGTTTCGGCATTTCGGACTCCAGTCTGACTCGACAGATTTGTAATGGCTGGAAATCAGACCGAGCAATTGCCCGGTTGGTACTGGATGAAAAAGTTGGCCAATATTGTGCAGAACTGATGGGCTGGCCCGGTACTCGTATTAATCAGGATAATGTGATCTGGAAACCACCCGGTGCTAGACCGGTGGGTTTTCACCAGGACGACACCTATCAGGAATGGGTCGATCCTCCCTCAATCGTCTCCTGCTGGATGGCGCTGGACGCAACAAATATTCATGCTGGCACAATTGAATACGTCCGTCACTCCCATCACTGGCCATTACAAACCCGTAAATTTACTTTTCATGCGCCCGATGATTATCATGAAGCGCTCAACTATACAGCTGGACAACTGGGAATTGATACTTATACAGTTGATCCGATCGAAGTAAATGCTGGTGATGCGGTATTCCATCATGGCAAGACTTGGCACGGTTCGGGGTATAACCAGTCTGAACAAGCTCGTTATACTGTAGTCTCCCATTGCATGTCCTCGGAAAGCCGTTTTCACACCGATTATGTCGGAGCCATCTACGGGCGCTACAAGCAATACGGAAGTGTTGAAATGGATGAAAGTTTTTTTCCTATCCTATTTCGAAATGACGGATATCGCTCTGCCTGTCTGCCGTCATACACTGGACAATTATCATGAAAATCATCCCATCCGAGAGCCCATATCAGTCCGGCCTGTCGCAAGTGAAGCGTACAAGTCGTACGTTGGCTGCCTTGTTCTTGATGCTTACCCTAATGGTTCCGAATTGGGCTGCGGGTGCCTTATCTTCTCTGATAGCCTCAGGAGATATTCCAAGCCTTGCCCCGATGCTGGAGACCATTCGCCCTGCAATTGTCAATATCTCCACTACCACACGTATTAACTACGACGATCACCCGTTACTGCGCGACCCCATGTTCCGACGCTTCTTCAATATTCCAGAACAAAGAAACCGCTCAAGCAGTCTCGGCTCTGGTGTCGTTGTTGATGCCAACCGAGGTCACATTCTAACCAATCATCACGTCATCGATAAAGCCGATGAGATTTTAGTTACTACGGAAGATGGACGAGAATTTACCGCTACAGTGGTCGGGACCGATCAGGCTAGCGATGTTGCTGTCATACGGGTTGAACCAGACAACTTAACGGAAATACAAATCGGAATTTCCGAACACCTGAGAGTAGGGGACTTCGTGGTTGCTATCGGTAACCCATTCGGTTTAAGTCAGACCGTAACATCGGGAATCGTAAGCGGACTCGGTCGAAGTGGACTGGGGATTGGTGGGTATGAAGACTTTATTCAGACCGATGCTTCGATCAATCCCGGTAATTCTGGGGGTGCGTTGGTCAATCTGCGCGGCGAATTGATCGGCATCAATACCGCAATTTTCTCAAGGACGGGGGGCAGTATCGGAATTGGTCTGTCGATTCCAATTGATATGGCAATGAGCATTATGGAGCAGATTGTTGAGCATGGAAATATCAAACGTGGTATCCTCGGAGTGCGAATTCAGGATATGACCCCAGCACTTGCAGAAGCATTTGATCTGAAAGGGCATACTGGAGCCATTATTGTGGACATCGTGGAAGGTACTGTCGCCGATGAAGCGGGGCTACAAGAGGGCGATATCGTAATTCGCCTGAATAACAATCTGATTGAGAGCTCTTCTGATCTTAGAAACGCAATCGGACTCATTCGACCCGGCAATCCATTCTCAATCGAGTATTTTCGTGATGGGGTCCTGTATTCGGAAGAAATTACCATAAAAGGCCGGGATGATGGCCGGCAAAGCTTTGGCAAAGCCAGCCTGCCAAGATTTGAAGGTGCAGAATTCGTAAACAGTACCGATCGGAATTACGGTCAGGTGGTCGTTATTGAGAGTATTGAACCCGGGTCCACTGCAGCGAGTTCTGGATTGGTTGAGGACGATATCATTCTCAATATCAATCGCCAGAGAATCACCGATGTTAATGAACTGAAAAACGTAGTTCAAAGCGCTCGAGGGAGACTTCTTATTCAACTCATTCGTGATGGCAATCCGCTATTTTTGGGGATTCGTGGATAGTTACCGGCAAGCTTTGGATAGGGAACACTTCGCATGAAACAAGAACCAGTCATTGCCCCTTCCATTCTATCCGCCGACTTTGCGAAACTCGGTCAGGAAGTCAAAGATGTCTTGGCTTCTGGTGCGGATTTTGTGCACTTCGATGTCATGGATAACCATTATGTACCGAATCTCACCTTTGGCCCAATCATATGCAAGGCCATTCGAAACTTTGGCATCACTGCGCCCATTGACGTTCATTTGATGACCAAACCCGTGGATCGACTGATTCCTGATTTTGCAGATGCGGGCGCAACCTATATCACCTTCCATCCTGAAGCAAGTAACCATGTAGACCGAACCTTGCAATTGATCCGTGATCACGGTTGCAAATCGGGCTTGGTCCTAAACCCATCCACGTCGTTAACCTGTCTCGATTATGTTCTGGACAAGCTTGACATGGTCTTACTGATGTCGGTAAATCCCGGATTTGCCGGACAGAAATTTATACCAGGAACATTGAAGAAAATCGCGAAAATGCGAGGCATCATTGATCAGAACAAAAAGCCAATCCGACTTGAAGTCGATGGAGGCGTGAGCCCCGAAAACATTGCCGAAATTGCCAGTGCTGGTGCTGATACCTTTGTTGCCGGAAGTGCGATATTCGGGGCGGCTCGTTATCAAGATCCCAATCGATATGACCGTGTACTCCATCAGATGCGCTCTGCGATCAAGAACGCATAATTCAGTATCGAACATTCCAGATTGTAGTGCATATAGCAAATAATATGGATCGCTGATAACAAAGAGAAGTGTCGTTAAATTGTAGATAAAATTCCTAATATATTCAGATTATGTTGATAAAATCTATTATTGTGTCAAATTCTCAGCAACTTCATGAGAGTTTGACTAACTGTCGAGATCGTATTTCTCAAAGCACGATCCTATTTGTGTTTCTACCTTCGGACCAATAGAACATGCTTAGCAAAGCAGAATTTCAAGAACTAGGCCAACAAGGTTATAACAGCATTCCCTTGATCCGGGAATTGCTGGCTGATCTCGATACTCCGCTCAGCACATATTTCAAACTTGCAGATGAGCCTTGGTCGTATCTTCTCGAATCCGTAGAAGGCGGAGAAAAATGGGGTCGATATTCCATTATTGGCCTGGCCTGCAACAATCGTATCGAAATTACCGGTCATATAGTCAAAATCATACACGGTAATCGGGTACAGAAATTTCACAGCGATAACCCACTGCAGGAGGTTCGCAAATTCAAAGAACGTTTTCGAACGCCGGAGATTAACGATGCGCCAAGGTTTACCGGTGGTCTAGTGGGATATTTTGGCTATGGAACGATCCGATATATCGAACCTCACCTTGATACTGGTGCAAATGCCGACCCCTCGGATACTCCCGATATTGTGCTCATTTCATCGAGTGAGGTGGTGGTTTTCGATAATCTCAGGGGACGCATGTATCTCGTCATCCACGCCAATCCTGAGACTCCAGATGCATGGGAATCGGGTCAGTTACGTCTCAATCAATTGATTGGGCGTCTTCGTGAACAACATCCGCAAACGCCCTTGGACTCATCGATCGGCCAAAAACCATCAAAACCATCTGATATGCACTATTTCTTCCCGAAAGAGAAGTATCTAGATGCAGTGGATCAATGCAAGCATTACATTTATGAAGGCGATGCATTTCAGATCGTGTTATCGCAACGCCTTGCTCTGGATTTCCCCGGGAGTCCGATTGATCTATACCGGGCACTTCGCACTCTCAATCCATCGCCTTATATGTATTATTTTCATCTTGGTGATTTCCATATTGCTGGATCATCACCGGAAGTTTTGGTGCGACTCGAAAATGATAATATTACCTTACGCCCAATAGCCGGAACACGCCATCGCGGTAGTACGGAGGAAGAAGACGAAAATCTAGTCAAGGAATTGCTGGCTGATCCCAAGGAGACTGCTGAACATTTGATGTTGATTGATCTTGGTCGAAACGATGTGGGTCGAGTCTCTCGATCAGGGACTGTCTCGGTCACTGATATGATGACGATCGAAAAATATTCACATGTCATGCATATCGTATCCAATGTGACCGGTCAGATTCAGGAGGGACTTGATGCCATCGATGTCCTGAGTGCATCTTTTCCAGCTGGCACGCTTTCTGGTGCGCCGAAAATCCGTGCACTGGAAATTATTGAAGAACTCGAACCGCATCGAAGGGGAATCTATTCTGGAGCAATCGGATATATTGGTTGGAATGGCAACATGGATATGGCAATCGCCATCCGCACAGCAGTGGTAAAGAATCAGCAGGCTCATGTTCAAGCGGGCGGAGGAATTGTTGCAGACTCAAAGCCGTTAGCAGAGTGGCAGGAGTCGATGAACAAGGCCGGTGCGGTGTTACGTGCCATTGAAATGGTTGGGGAAGGGCTCGAGAAACCGTTACAATAAAACCACCATGCCCAAAAAGACCTTATATCTCGCCAATCCGTACGGGTTTTCCGAGCAACTTCGGGATGGTCCCTTAGTTGCGCTAGTCGAAGCACTAGAATCGATAGGTGCGGAAGTTTGGGAACCATTTTCTCGCAATAACCAGATTGACCGAGCCAAACCCGGTTGGGCTTATCGGATTGGGCAGGATGATCTGAACGATGTCCGGGAAGCAGATGGTCTATTTGCTGTAGTGAATGGCTGCCCACCTGATGAAGGGGTGATGGTTGAGTTGGGTCTAGCCATGGCATGGGACAAACCCGTATTCTTGTTTAGGGACGATTTTCGCAACTGCACTGACAGCGAATGCTATCCTCTCAATTTAATGTTGTTTGCAACGCTGCCCGAAAAAGGCTGGGAGCGTTACTGGTTTACATCAATTCAAGAACTCGACGATCCCGACAAAGCTCTCGTCGAATGGGTTAATCAGTGAAGAACAAAGAAATTGGTTTGGCTAACTTGCCATCATTGGTTATGAAGTAGTACCAGCTATGCTTGTTATCATTGACAACTACGATTCTTTTACCTACAACCTCGTCCAGTATTTTGGGGAGTTGAAGCAGGATGTTCAGGTATTTCGCAATGACCAGATATCTCCAAAAGAAATTGAACGGATGGAGCCAGAATATTTGGTGATCTCTCCAGGCCCATGCACCCCCGATGAGGCGGGTATTTCAGTCTCTGTAGTTAATCAGATGGCGGGGCAGATCCCAATACTGGGAGTGTGCTTAGGCCATCAAAGTATCGGTCAGGCTTTCGGTGGTAAAATAGTCAAGGCAGAACAAATCATGCATGGAAAAACCTCTATGGTTTACCATTCTAACGGCGGCATTTTCAAGGGTTTGGACAATCCGTTCCGGGCGGCTCGATATCACTCTCTGGTGATTGAACGTGATTCAATCCCAGACTGTTTTGAAATCACAGCATGGACCGACGATCAGGAAATAATGGCCGTTCGGCACCAGGAGTTACAAGTTAACGGCGTTCAATTTCATCCTGAGTCGATTGCCACTCATTTCGGCCATCAAATACTCGAAAATTTTTTACATCACTCTGCTCTGCAAGCTCACTGAATGCAGGATATCCTGAAGCAAATCATTTCAACAAAAATCTCAGAAATCAATGCTCGTATCCAGACGTTGCCGATCGACGTGTTAATCGAGAGAGCGGGAGAGAGATCACCTCGAGGGTTTGTTGAAGCCATTGACAAGGAACTTTCCCAAGGGATGCCTGCCGTCATCTGCGAGATCAAGAAAGCATCACCGAGCAAGGGTATTATTCGAGAGGATTTTGATCCGGTCACCATTGCAGAAAGTTATGCAAGTGCGGGTGCGACCTGTTTATCGATCCTAACAGATGAAACCTATTTTCAAGGTCATGACTCTTTCATTGAAGCGGTCAGAAAGAGTTGTGCATTACCAATACTTCGAAAAGAATTTATCATCGACCCCTATCAAGTATATGAGTCGAAGATACTTGGAGCAGATGCCATTTTGTTGATCGTTGCCGCACTAGACCCCAAAAAACTGCAACAGCTCGCTGAGATCGCGAATGAGATTGGTCTGGATATACTCGTCGAGGTCCACAATTCTGCGGAACTTGAGCAGGCGATCGCTTTGCCATGCAAGCTGGTCGGTATTAACAACCGAAACCTCCATACATTTGAAACCTCGCTTGAAACTACGCTAGGATTGCTAGATGCTATTCCCAAAGATCGAATTGTGGTTACGGAGAGTGGGATTCATAGTAAGTATGACGTTGCCCTGATGCGTGCCAATCAAGTCAATACGTTCCTAGTCGGTGAATCCCTGATGCGTGCTCAGGATCCGAGTACAAAGTTTCATCAGCTATTTGGAGAGGTGAGATGAAAGTTGTATTACACTTGAATGATGGTGTGCACTTTACGGCAAGTACAGACAATGATCAGCGATTTGAAATCGATGGGTCAGAAACTGTGGGTGGGCAGGAGAAAGGACCTAGACCAATGGAGCTTGTCTTGGGTGCACTAGCTGGATGCAGTGCCATCGATGTAATGTCTACATTGAGGAAAATGAAACAGGATGTATCAGACTGTCAAATTGAAGTCACTGGAGAACGGGCCGATCAAGTACCGGCCGTATTTTGCCATATACAGCTTGACTTTCTCATTTACGGCAACAATCTGGATCAGCGCAAAGTGCAACGTGCAGTTACGCTTGCAGTAGAGAAATATTGTTCAGTCGGGAAAATGCTGGAATCCACCGCTCGGATCTCGCACAGCACAACGATCCATCCAGTTCCATCACATCGAGAGCAATAGCGATATGAATTACTTTGTCGATTGGATTAAGGAGCAAATCTCCAACCCTCAAATCGTTTTCTTGACGCTCTTTTTGCTGGCGACCACCTTGATCGTTTCCTATGCTGGAGCAATTTTGGCACCGGTGATTGCAGGAATTGTGATCGCATATGTTCTGGAAGGCCTGGTTGGACGTTTAACCTTTTTTGGTTTGCCCAGACCGGTTGCGGTCGGATTTGTTTACGTCGGTTTTGTTCTGTTTGTGATCGGCACTCTGTTCATTGTGTTTCCCTTACTATATAACCAATTGACACAAATGGTTCAACAAATACCGTGGCTGCTACAGCGCGGTCAACATGAGCTCACTCAGTTGCCCGATTATTATCCCGAACTAATCTCGGTCGATCTGGTTTCGGAAATCATCGCAGCCATACGAACACAATTGACTGATTTCGGACAACAACTGGTCAGCATCTCCTTAGCCAGTGCAGTTAGCATTATCACTTGGATGATTTATCTAATCTTGTTGCCGATCCTGATTTTCTTTTTTGTGAAGGACAAGAAAAAGATCCTGGATTACCTGATCCGGTTCGTACCCAAAGACCATGAACTGGCAGCCCAGATCTGGGGGGATGTTGATATTCAAATCGCAAACTATGTTCGTGGAAAATTCTGGGAGATACTGATTGTTTGGGGAGCTACGTTTGTTGCTTTTTCTATTCTCGATCTCAATTACGCCATGCTGTTGTCCTTTCTGGTGGGGATTTCAGTATTGATCCCCTATATCGGTGCGGCGGTTGTTACCATACCGGTGGTCATTTTTGCCTGGGCTCAGTGGGGTTGGTCGTCGGAGCTAATTATACTGACTGTTACCTATTTGGTGATTCAGGCGCTGGATGGAAATTTGCTGGTGCCCTTACTGTTTTCTGAAGCAGTTAACCTTCATCCTGTGGCTATCATCGTTGCGGTTTTGGTATTCGGTGGTCTGTGGGGGGTATGGGGGATATTTTTTGCAATTCCACTGGCTACACTGGTCAATGCAATTATTGTTGCCTGGCCAAACTCTCCGCAACAAAAGACAACTTGAAAACATGCGAAAAGTCTATGAAGCTGATTCGCTCATTGATGCCCAGTTGATACTGGATATGCTTGAGAATGTCGATATTGCAGCAATTCTCGTTAACGGCAATTTATCCGGTGGTCTTGGTGAATTACCGGTTAGTCCGCCAGAAATTTGGATCAAGCGAGATTTTGACGAAGAAAGGGCGTGTCGAATCATTCGGGACTTTGATGCCCCTCAGAAGCCCTTTGAGGAAATCTCATGTCATCAGTGTGGTGAGATCAACCCAGCTAGTTTTGAAATTTGCTGGAATTGCCATGCCGAACTTTTGTAGCGGTCTTCATAATAAAGCATAACCCAACTTTGCTTCTTGAGTCGTAAATCCCGAAAACACCGAAAAACATCGAACAGGCAATCAGGGCGTCGTCGTGGTCTCCTTCGCTCATTGCTTCCAAGCCTATTTCTCGCACTGATCCTGGCTGGCTCAATCACCTTACTTTACATTGATGCTCAGGTTCGCGCTATCATGGATGGCGAAATTGATTCTGAACCCTCACATGTATATGCACGACCTCTAACGATCGGAAATGGCGATCCGATGTCGCTTGCACACCTCGCTCGTAAACTAGACCGCTTTGGATACCACAAGACGAATCAGATATCGCAACCTGGAGACTATTCTATTGACCAGAAGCAAGCTGATCTATTTATTCGAAAAGCCACGAATGAAACCATTCCGGGTCAATCGGCTATACCCGTACGCATACAAACGAAAAATGATCAGGTCGTTTCCATCCGAAATCTGAAGACCGGGCAAGCCTTGAGTACCATTGCTCTGGAATCGCCCATGATCGGTACCCTGCAGATTGGCCCCCATCAAGACCGTATCCAACTCAAGCTACACCAAATGCCAGAGATTCTGGTGCATGCCTTATTAATCATGGAAGACCATAAATTCAGCGAACATCACGGCGTTGACTTGAAGGCTATCTTGCGTGCGGCGGTTACGAACCTGATATCGGGCAAGGCTGTGCAGGGAGGGAGTACGATAACTCAACAATTGGTAAAAAATTTATTTTTGAGTCCAGAGAAGACGATAAAGAGAAAAATCAAGGAAGCGGTATATGCATTAGTTATTGAGTGGCGTTATAGCAAAACCAAAATCCTTGAAACCTATCTGAATGAGGTGTTTCTTGGACAATCCGGGCATCGAGCTATACACGGTTTTCCACTAGCGAGCGAATTCTATTTTGGGCGACCGATCTGGGATTTGCGGCCACATGAAGTTGCGCTTTTGGTTGGCATCATCGCTGCCCCTTCCTATTACAACCCCCATCGCAATCCCGAGCGTGCATTGCAAAGACGAAATCTGACCCTCAACAGAATGGCAGAATTTGGCACGCTAACACCCGAAGCAGTCATACGTTATAAGAACCTGCCAATCGGTGTTACTTCCAGAACTCAGGAGAAGATTAGCGGCTTTCCCGCGTATTTTGATTTCTTACAACGCTATCTTAGGCTGTACTACTCGGAAGAGATTTTGCGCACAAGTGGTCTGGATCTGCACACTACTTTGGATTTAGATATACAGTATGCTGCGCAGCATGCGTTATCCCAAACCCTGGATAAATTGGAAATTAGCAAAAAAATAAAATCAGGCACGTTGCAAGGAGCGG
Source organism: Gammaproteobacteria bacterium (assembly GCA_026708585.1). Lineage (GTDB taxonomy): Bacteria > Pseudomonadota > Gammaproteobacteria > Arenicellales > Poriferihabitantaceae > Poriferihabitans. The sequence goes on along the minus strand of JAPOUQ010000057.1, from coordinate 13,295 downwards.
TCATTGTGGTGGAGCCCGCAAGTGGGAATATTCTTGCGGTAATTGGAGATCGCTGGGCACAAAATTCGGGGTTTAATCGAGCTACAGACATTGAAAGACAAATCGGTTCACTAGTCAAGCCAGCTGTTTATCTAACCGCCCTAAAGTCCAGTTATGGATATACTTTGGCTAGCCGCTTACCCGACAAACCGATCAGTCTAATCCTTGAAGATGGTAACCGTTGGTCACCGAAGAACTATAACGAAGAGTATCAGGATTCGGTACCTTTGTATCAAGCTCTAGCCCATTCGTATAACCTTCCTGCTGTCCACCTTGGTATGGCCATTGGTATTGATAATATCATTCACACGTTGAATCAACTAGGTCTGGTACGAGATATCAAACCTTATCCTTCAGTGCTGCTTGGTTCTAGTCAGCATAATCCTTTGGAAATGGCGCAAATGTATCAGGCTATCGCAAACTCTGGTTCGCTGATACCGCTTCGGGGATTAACCCAAATCTCAAATTCAAAGGGAGAGACAATTGCGAGATTTTCTATCCAGTCGGTACAGACGGTTCCAAAAACGAGCGCACGGCTTGTACACCATGTCTTGAGTCAGAGTGTTCAATTCGGAACTGCTTCAAGATTGGGCTGGACGTTTCCGAAAAACCTTCGCCTGGCTGGCAAGACTGGTACCACAAACCAGTTTCGGGACAGTTGGTTTGCTGGCTATAGCGGTAATCTTCTAGCTGTGGTTTGGGTAGGTCGTGACGACAATCGACCCATCGGGCTGACTGGTTCTAACGGAGCGATGCGTGTATGGGAAGAGTTAATGGGAAATTTGGACTTAACGAGCACATCAAAGCTAGGCAAAGGTGATTTGCGTTATGTACAGATTGATTCGGAAAATGGGTTGCTCGCAAGTAACGAGTGTGAAACCCGAATCAATCTCCCGTTTATACCCGGTACTCAGCCTACCTCCTATTCATCGTGTGTCAAAATCGTTCACAATAACCGATGAAATGGTATCCCAATGTTGATTGATTTCTGTTTATTGAAAATATTCTATTACGCCAAGCACAACAATACATTCTGCCCGAGTAGACGGCGCTTGATAATCACCCTGTCTATTCGGATAATCAATTTTGTTTTTTATAATCGTCAAATCGTAGGTGGGTTCAACCAAAAAGTCCATGTTCAATTCGCGCATTAATGGTAAAAATGGCCAGAAAGAATCAGCATCCATTATCGTGAATTTTCCACTGGCCATCCCAATCTCGTTTTTTCGGTCATTCACAATCTCGAGCATCAATGATGAAAACGGTTACTTTTACACGTATGGAAGATGGCACAGCTGAGGATTATGCTCTGCTTGCAGAATTCGAAGAAAAATATGTTCGTGAACTTCCTGATCGTTTAATAGAAGCACTATCTAGACTTCAGGAAACGCTACCGGGTTATCCCATCACCCGGCTTGAGCACTCGCTCCAATCAGCCACCCGCGCATATGATGCCGATGAACCGGAAGAACTGGTGGTTGCCGCCCTATTGCATGACATTGGTGATGAGCTAGCACCAGCTGCACACAGCGAAATGGCCGCCGCGATTCTTCGACCCTACGTTTCTGAGCGTGTGTACTGGATTATTAAGCATCATGGCCTATTTCAGACCTATTATTACCATCACCATTTGGGCAAGGACCGAAACGCAAGAGAGGCACTAAAGGACCATGTTTGGTATCAAGATTGTGTTGACTTCTGTCATAAATATGATCAGAACTGCTTCGATCCTGCATATAAATCACGTGATCTGGATTTTTTCATTCCGATGGTTCGACGGGTTTTTTCGAAACCAAAGACTGAATTCACATGATCGGCTGAAGTTACTCAGAAAACGGTGTTTGCCCTGGAACTGGTAGGGTTGGTTCGGGAGTTGATTTGTACCCGGTATAACAACGGCCATAACTGGCTGGATCCCGAGAAACTCTACAACCCTCATTTGATTCTTTATCTGTTCAACAAACGCGAATTTCGCGAATACTGGTTTCATTCTAACGAGCCTAGTTATCTGTATTGGTTATTGGATGATAATCAAGTTAGTCCCATACTAGCGAACAACCGTGTAGTGAATGCGTTTTTTGTAGCTAATTTGAGATGGGTATCAACCATTCAAAATTCCAATTGCTACATGATTATGGAACATTGAATTCGCGAAATTCGCATTGACTTTACAGAGCGTGGAGCCGCCCATAAACTGGTTGTGATCGGTCTGGAACGGATATCACAGGAAGTTGAAGGAACAGCACCTTCAACAGTTCATCGTGATTGAAAGGGTAAGGACAAGCAGAGTTTCCAAAGCCAGGTACCGAATATCATCGGTCATGCAGGAGATTCCATATCCAGAACCAGAAATATCAGAGCCTGAGTTGCGATGGATGCATGCCTATTATCTCCAAAATCCACAGTTCGGTATGCCAAAGCAGTTACGACTTCACTATGCTCTGGATAGAAACCCCCTTCCCACAGCAATCCTTTTGGGTTGCTGTACCAATTATCGGTCAATGATTTCTTGGTAGGCGGAGTGATCGGAAGGACGAATAATGATCATTTATACATCTAAATTCGCCACAGAAAATGCGTTGCGGGTAATAAAATCCCGTCTCGGCTCAACCTGATCTCCCATCAGGGTTGTAAACACTTCATCGGCATCAAAGGCATCTCCTACAGTAACCTTGAGTAAACGTCGAACTGATGGATCCATGGTAGTTTCCCAGAGTTGCTCCGGGTTCATTTCACCAAGACCCTTATAGCGTTGGATCATAAACCCTCGCTTGGCTTTTTCCATCATCCAGTTGACCGCTTGATCGAACTCAAACTTCACAGGATCGGCATCCCCCCAGCGTATGCTAACTCGATTTGATTGATCACAAATATCGCGCACCTTGGCATAGTGATCCAATAAGGAAAGATACTCGGAGTTCAGAAAAAATAACTTTGAAAACAAATATATACGATCTGTTGCATATTGACTTCGAGTAACCATAATGCCTTGATTTTGTTCAGACGGAACTACTGTATAGCGGATAGAATTACCGACCATCCGGATCAAGATTTCTTGTAAATCCAAACAAATTTGCTGAAGACGTTCTCGCTCACCAAAATCGACCTCCATAACGGGTCCGATCTGGGATAGTGCGATTAAAACGTTTCGGTCATACTCGGCTGACAGTCGTTCGATTTTCTTTTGGATAGAATATTGACTGTCAATCAGATCTTTCAGGTTTTTATCTCGGATTTCATCGCCAGATGGCGAGATAAGGACTGCATTTTTTGATACAAGATCGATCAGGAAAGTCTGCATTTCAGCTTCATCCTTGAGATATTTTTCGTTTTTCTTCTTCGAGAGTTTAAACAAAGGCGGTTGGGCAATATAAACATGGCCACGGTTAATCAACTCGCGCATTTGCCTATAGAAAAATGTTAGTAGAAGGGTGCGAATATGTGATCCATCAATATCCGCATCTGTCATCACAATAACTCGGTGATAGCGCAGTTTTTCGATATCAAAATCTTCATCGAATCCAGTTCCAAGAGCCGTGATTAGGGTAGTAACCTCTTCCGAACTCAAAATTTTATCGGCTCTTGCTTTCTCGACATTGAGTATTTTTCCTTTGAGTGGTAATACCGCTTGAAACCGGCGGTCTCGTGCTTGTTTTGCGCTACCTCCTGCTGAATCTCCCTCGACCAGGTATATCTCACATTGAGCCGGATCACTTTCCTGACAGTCGGCCAATTTACCAGGCAGACCACCGAGATCCAGAACATTCTTTCTGCGGGTCATTTCCCGCGCCTTGCGAGCCGCCTCCCGAGCTTTTGCTGATTCAACAATTTTTGAGGCAATTGTTTTGGCCTCTGCCGGATTTTCAAGAAGGAAGTTGCCTAGTTCTTCATTGATTGCCGACTCCACCGCTCCGCGTACTTCCGAGGATACCAGTTTATCCTTGGTCTGCGATGAGAATTTGGGATCGGCAACCTTAATTGACAACACTGCCGTCAATCCTTCCCGAGAATCATCTCCGCTCAGGTTGATTTTTTCTCTTTTTGCGAGTCCGCTGTCGTTAATGTAAGTATTCAAGGTGCGGGTCATCGCAGAGCGAAGTCCGGCTAAGTGCGTTCCCCCATCTTTCTGTGGGATATTATTGGTATAACAGAAAGTATTTTCCTGATAAGAATCATTCCACTGCATAGAGAGCTGGATTTGCACGCCATCCCGCTCTGTACTGGTTGAGAATACTGTTGGATGGATTGGGTTTTTTCTTTCATTCAGATAATTTACAAATGCCGAGATCCCTCCCAAATACTCAAAAACATCCTGCTTGTTATCGCGTTCATCTACCAATTCAATACGAATTCCGGAATTCAAAAAAGATAATTCTCGCAAGCGCTTAGCCAACACTTCGTAATGATATTCAATCCGACTAAACACGTCGGGGCTTGCAGAAAAAGTAATGCGTGTTCCTGATTCTTCGGTGCTTCCTATAACTGCTAGATCTTTCAGGGGTTCACCATCAGCATATTCCTGCAAATGAATTTTTCCGTCTCGTTTGATCTCGAGTTGAAGTTTTTGGGAAAGCGCGTTAACAACAGACACGCCCACCCCGTGCAATCCCCCAGAAACCTTGTATGAATTCTGATCAAACTTACCCCCCGCATGGAGCACCGTCATGATGATTTCTGCAGCGCTTTTCCCACCTTCCTCCTCAATCTCGCCTGTTGGTATTCCTCTGCCATTATCGGTCACGGAAATGGATTGATCAGGATGGATCTCCACTCTGACCGCATTGCAATACCCAGCCAAGGCTTCGTCAATTGAGTTGTCGACTACCTCAAAAACCATATGATGCAGACCGGTACCATCATCAGTATCACCAATGTACATGCCCGGGCGTTTTCGCACTGCCTCCAGGCCTTTTAAAACCTGAATACTACTAGAGTCATAGGTTTCTGTTTCCAAGTTAACCATAAAGCGAAAAATACGGGGTGATTGTTGTAAAGTGAGGGTTCAAGAACTAGCCATGGGCATTTGTGAAATAACCCGAGGCGAGATAAGCAATTGATTCATGTTTCACGTGAAACATCCACATGAAGGTGTGGCCTGATTGCCTTTCCATTTCAATAAAACGAATGGAGTTATAATGTTTAATTATAAACGATTTGATCTATATAATTTTCGATAAATCGAATTCCTCGCCCCGATTTGTAAATTTCTGATGCTCTGACGTTTTTTCTAGTTGACTCATTATTATTGGAGCAAAATGGGAAGTCTGGAGAATGATAAACAACGGTTAACCATGGGTGGGGCGTTTTTTGTCAGCGTCATGCTTGGATGAAATCATTCAGTTCATCTTCCTTGAATGATTCAATAGCAAATCCCGTCTCAAAGGGGTTCTGCATCTGATCCAGTTGCAGTCCCTCACGCATCTTTTGTGGCTGGCTGTCCAGCCATTTTGGAAAGCCAGAGTTCTTTGGATCATAAAAAAGACACCCAGTTGAAGCATGCCTAGATTCGGCCAATGACCATCACCCTGTTTCAAGGGAACAACTTTCCAGTGGTCGGAATTGGTTTGAACTAGGAAAATTTCATCCGGTACATCGCTATGTTTTACCAATACACTGTGAAGAAGATCTCCTCTAAACTCGAATTGTGTCAGCGCGTTATCTTTGTTTTCCAGCACCAAAACGCTTCGTGCTCCTTCCATCTTGCAGAGCTGGAGCTTTCTGCATTTTTTTGGAATGTGTGCATCAGTCGCTCTCGCATCAAGGGTTCCATGTTTTCTGGATAAACCGCCCTTAGCCAAAGAGAGCCGGGCTTTTGCCTAGTTAAGCCTGGATAAGGCCAACGGTGCAATTCAAATTCACACAGAAAGCCATCTGGGGTGCCACATACCAAATAGTCAGAATATGGTAGAGGCCGTCTCATGTGCCAGTACATCATCTGGTCACTCAGCAGTATTTCATTCTCACAAATCCAGTCAGCGAGACTGTTCATGGAACGATTGCGTTTCTTCCTTCCGTCTGGCAAGGAAATATCAATCGGGTAGTGCAACACGTAGTATGCAGGACTCGAGAATGGTAATGGAAGGTTATCCTTGAAATAGTCAAGGATTTCATCGACGATTACTTCCATCTTGATCCGGTTCTCAAATGGCTCGACCTGCGTGTGCTCTATTGCATACTCTTGATCGCCTATTTGAAAACGCAGGTCGACTGGCGGACCTACTTGATCTACTTCTGGACGGTGGACCCGAGTACGGATCTACCCGTTCACTTTTCGATGGTCTTCACTACGGCATCACATGCCTTTCCTTCATATTTCTTGTTGTGCAAAAGCATCTCGTCCCAACTAACGTAACAAGTCGTCTTTTCTCAGTAATAAAGTCTCTACGATGGCCGGAAGTAACCCCCATACATCACGCACTCTTCCTCTTCATTCATATCGATTCTTTCACAGTACAAATCTACGTTGCCCGATCCCAATTTGAATATTGGTCTGAAATCACCACGGACCTCAACAGATTAATCGGCATAATCATTACAGCACAAAAAATCATCAATCTTTGGATTCCATTGTCTATCGAGATATAGACAGCCAAGATTGCAGCGATATTGGCATTGTAATAAACAGAAAATGTTTCACGTGAAACATAAAACCAATAACTCCAAACACTGAAGCAGGTTTTCTCGTTGGTGATCCGCCCACAAAATACTGATTTGGCGAGGCCTCAATACGTTGGGGATGCAAACGATCGTTTTTCTATTTGGAGGACCGGCTTACAACCTCATAGGCATCACCAACCACAAGGACTGGTCATCTTTCGGTTGATGAAAGTAACAAATACTGCTTTCATTATCGAGCGTTACGTTAATCTTGCTGGTCTGAATAACCTTGCATATATCTAGCAAATAAGTGGCGTTGTATCCAAACAGTATTTCATCGCCCTCGTATTCAATCGGCATTTCGTCATAAGCATGTTGATTTTCAGTGGTATTCGTATTGATCTTCAGTTTTCCATTCGTCAAAGATAAGCGAACGCCCACGCCTTTGAATTTATCATCACTAATAACCGAGACCCGAGACAAAATGTCGGTTAGTTTTCTCCGATCAAGGCTAAGTTTAATCATATCTTCGCCTACTTCAAGCACATCATCAAATTTTGGATATTTTCCATCGATTTGTTTTGCTATAAGGACTGTGCCTGGCGCTGTAACTCGAATGTGATTACGGGAGTACTCGAAAGTAACCATTGATGTATCGGCAAATTTTAATTTGTCTTCTTTTGGTTGATCAACATGGGATTGTCCGATTTCAAGCATTCTGCCAATTTCATTGACCGCTTTACGCGGAATAATCACCTGTCTTTCATTTTGTATATCCACCTCCAGATCAAACTTGGTTCTAGCCAATCGGTGACCGTCGGTTGCTGTTGCAATTAACTGTTTGTTTTCAATAATAATTGATACCCCATTTAAGGAAAAACGGGCATCGTGAACAGCCATTGAAAACGACACTTTGTCCATCGTTTCCTTTAAAATTCTCCAGTCAATTTTGAAACGTTCTTCCCAATCTTCGGTTTTTAGTTTCGGATAATTTTCTGCTGGTAATGTCTTCAGCTTAAAGCGACTTTTCCCGGAAAGAATAATAAGATCATGGTTGTTTGAATCATGCTCAAAGGTAATTTGAGCGTTATCGGGAAGTGTTCTTACGATATCCGTGATTTTTTTACCTGAAACAGTAAATGATCCATCTTCGCTGAGGAGGTTGTCTATGGTCTGGGTGATTTCAACTTCGAGATCTGATCCAACCATGGTAAGAACACCACCCTCTATGCTGAAATATATGTTAGCTAGAATGGGTAACGTTTGTGTCTTCTCAATGACACTGTTTAGTAATGTCAAAGGAGAGACTAATACATCTCTATTTAATTTGAACTTCATTTTGTTGTAGTAGTAGGCCCTGTTAGTACTGTGAAAAAGAATAAATAGTTTTATTAATCAGAGTTTTAAATATAATTTTCTGTTTGTAGAACTGTTGATATCCAAGTGGATAACCAGTCTTTGTTGTGGACAATCTTAACAATACAAAAGTTATCAAATAGTATCCCCATTTTATCCACAAAAAATCTACAGATCATTAACAGGCTACCCACATTATAATGTTTTTATTCTGGATTCACGGCGTTAACCAATAAGGTGGTATCACAAACTTAACCCCCAAAGATTTTATTCAGGTTTTCGTAATCTTCACTGGCCTTGTGCTCGGATTTAATGAGTTCCTTTATTTTGTTGCAGGCATGTATGACAGTCGAATGATCCCGACCACCAAATTGATCACCAATGTTTGGGTAGCTAGCATCGGTATACTCTTTACAGAAATACATAGCAAATTGTCGGGGTCTCGTGATATCTTGTGAACGGCTTTTCGAGAATAGATCAGAGACTCGGATTTTGAAGTATTTGGCAACTACCTGCTGGATATTCTCTACAGTGAGTTGTTTTTGTCGGTGGGCCAGTAAATCACGGAATATTTTTTGGGCAAGATCAAGACTGATTTCGCTTTCAGTAAATCGTGACGCTGCTACAATTTGTTGGAGTGCACCTTCTAGATCGCGTACATTTGAACGCACCAGGTTTGCAATAAAAAAAGCAACCTCACCTGGCAGTTGAACGTCGATATCTGCAGCTTTTCTCAGGAGTATTGCAACCCTAGTTTCAAGCTCTGGAACATCAATCAGGGTAGTCAGACCACCTTTGAATCTTGATTTCAGTCTGTCATCAATATCGTTCATCGCATCCGGAATACGGTCACTGGTAATGATGATTTGACATCCACCTCCGATTAATTCATTGTACGTATGAAAAAACTCTTCCTGTGATTGCTGTTTTTTTGATAAAAACTGAATATCATCAATGAGTAAGGCATCAACTGATCGGTACAGCTGTTTGAACTCATTAATCTGATTGTTTTTGATTGCCTTGATGAGATCGATGACAAAACGCTCAGAAGTAACGTAGAACACCTTGGCGTTTGGAAATCTCTTCATGATTTCATTGCCAGCAGCGTGCATCAGGTGGGTTTTGCCGAGGCCGACTCCCCCATAGATATACAAAGGATTGTAGGAACCAGGTTCCTTACCTACATTGAGGGCCGCAGCACGAGCGATTTGATTGGATTTCCCTTCAATATGATTATCAAAAGTAAATAAGTGGTTCGGCTTGCTGATTTCGTCATAAACATCCAAAGAATCCGTTGTCCCGGTGTCTTCTTCTGTCTTGGCGGGGGGTGTCGATACATCTGATTTTTGTTCAAGTTCATAGCTTCCGATATCTAGACGCACATCGGTCAGTCCGGTATCTGCGGAAATTAGGCAACTCTTTATATCATCTAAAAGGTTGCTACGAATGTGATCGAGAACATATTGATTTGGGGCGAGTAGTTTCAGTACGGAGTTTTTTTTGTGGTAATGAAGGACGGATATCGATGAATCCAACTCTTTTTCGGTAATGGTTTCCTTGAGTTTCTCCATGCAGGTTACCCAAAAAGTGTCCATAGTCAAAATTTCTCCACAACCAAAATAAAAAATAAAATCACATCTTTACAAAACAAACTCTCAGAAAACGGATGAAATAAATTATTGAAATTGTAATTTATTTGTTTCTAAAGATAGAGATGATTATAAACCACGTCTTGTTATTCTATTCCAAACAAAAATTGTTATCCACAGAAAAACAGAAGAAATTTCTAGTTTTTGAAGTTTTTTTCGTGAAGAGTTGGCATGTCATCCGATTGACACGGGATTACCGTACTTCGGTCAAGAGATTGTCCGTAATGGACAGGTCTCAGTAAGTCGCGAGACCAAGGGCTATTGAATTGATTCGGATATCGATCCGAATCAATTTAGTGAATTTTGGAAGAAATTTGGTGGGGTGCACAGGAATTGAACCTGTGACCGGCTGATTAAAAGTCAGCTGAGCATCTTGCTTTTGTTCTCGTGTTCCAAACTAACTTTATGCCGTGTTATAGAAACGAGTAACTGTCGCTCAACTGTAAATTCACCTAATCATGAATATCAGTAAATCTTGATGGCTAATATAACTGAGTTTCTGATAATTATCAAGAATTTTTTCAAATTATTTTTCTGAGTAATGCGATGAGTGTGCGGTCCACAAGTTTCGGCGGTTGTTTGCTTCTTTTGTTGATTGTTGCCGGTGATTTCCAGTTGGGTTCAAAACCGTCCAGTCAATCTATTGATTGTGATCATCAGGTAAAGAATGTACGAGCAGATGACCAAGGAAAAGCAGAACCGAAATTCAATCACTGGCAAATTCGTTGTTTCGAACAACGATCGGGTTCATTGAGTTGATCGAAAATCTATATTCCGTTTTCCTTCCGGGCTTGTTGTTTTTTTCAGGTTTATTTGCTGGTGGGCTGTTAAATGTGATTATTGAGTGCTATCCAATCTATCTGAAAAAGATCTGGTTGGCGGAAGCATATGAGGAGATTGGTGACTTTGAACAGGCATCTCTTGAGCAACCAAGACCGATTGTTGGACGTGTTGGTTTTGATTTTCGGTATCTTCAATGCCTTGAAATTCGTACATGCTCATGCTGTTTCTCTTATGTGAAATGTGTCATCAGCGGAAAGCGAGAGGAATTTTTTGGTGGGCAGTATCCATTTCGGGCCTGTCTAGTCGAGTTGATCACAGGGTTATTGTGGGTATTGAATGGCCACATGTTTGGCTTTTGTTGGTTGTTCATCCCGATGTTGGTTTTGATGTCTGGGCTCATTGTGTTGGCATTTATCGATTTTGAGCATTTTATTCTTCCTGATCAGATTGTTTTTCCACTCTTATTCCTAGGGCTTCTGGTCAACACGCAATCTGTAATTGCGACTTCTGCTACCTCTGCGATAGTAGGAACGGTCGCTGGATACTTATCGCTCTGGATCATTCGTATTGCGTTCCGGTGGTTTATGCCAGAGCAAGAAGGTCTGGGTCTGGGTGATTGCAAAATGTTTGCAGCAATTGGAGCCTGGTTGGGTTGGCAACATTTAATAACGGCATGCATATTATCTGCCTTTAGTTGCCTTGGGTTTATTGTGGTTGTAAAAATGATGAGAGAAAATGATGAGTATTATCGATTCGCGTTTGGGCCTTGGATATCGTTTGGAGCGATTGGAACAATCTGCTTTAGTCAGTTGCTATAAATATAAGCAGGTTGTGTATGTTGTGCCTCAAAGGGAGATGGCTCAGGTATTCTGAATAACATCGTCCACAGTTTTCTACCGATTTTGTGGATAAGTTTAGAGAGTATCGTTCAAGGTATCTAGCGTGAGTTTACCGAGTTGGGCAATCGGGTGTTATCAAGTTCGTCCGATTTATTTGGGACAGGGGTATTGTAATCCATTGAAGCAATCGAGAGGTGTTCCGGTTTCCCGAGCAGATGCTGCTTCTGGAGAACCAGGGCTATGTAGAAGAATTGAATCAAGTTCTGTTCCCTTGGCTGATATGTAACTTCCATCAATGCTTATATATCTTCGTCATTAATCATGACTGCATTGCTGTTGGCATCTGGTCTTTACAACCAAGCGGATGCATAAAGAATAACATTCCTTTCGGTTTTATCCTGGAGGTTAAATCAGTATTTTCTGCGAACATTATCAAAATTATTGTTAATCCCCCCTTCAGAATTGTTTTATTCTTCTAATATTTCGCTCCATATTGGCATTTTAAGCAGTCCTAGTTAAATAAATTGAAACAGTCGAAGAAGTAACCATGGTTGCTTTCTCTGGATTTGTAAACAAAGATTGAGGGATATTCATATTGCTATTTTTTAGTTGAAGGTCATGAAACTTTTGATAGACTTCCATAGCTTCACGAACACCTGGCCTAGATTGTGCTTCTTCTAGCATTTTTAGTCTTAATATTTCTCGTTGAGATTGATTTTTGTCTGACATAAACAGCCTCTTAATAAATTGTGTGTAATGTTTTTTTATTCCTAATTCTATACACTTATATAAATAATGAAACGCTAATATACACCCCTGCATTATAAGCGTTAGCTATTGGCTATTTCAATCTCGCCAGTTCCACATTTTCCTGTGAGAAATAATGACTATCCGATAGCTTAATCTCATTCAAAACCCACTTGTGGCAGAGACTACCTCTGCAACCGCAACAGTCACTTTGAGGATTTGAAGGCTTTTCTATCGGAGGCTTCGACTAAGAATTCATCCGAGAGCGTGAGGACCACAATTGAGAGTTTGAGGTGCGACTCAGCACAAAACTGTATCTGACAAATATGGGAACATTCCCATAAAGGCAAGAACAGTTTCAGGTAAACCCAAAGTCTTTGCTATTCTGTCTGTAGCACTGATCATCAATTTGGCTACATCTGACTATTGAGCAAATATTGCCTTTCAGAGTCGAATTGAGGAGTGCAAGCCATCAATAAATCTTGGTTTTCGCGCATTTCTGTTTGAAAATGACCTTATTTAGAGATAATATCTCATAAACTCATAAAAAAGTAAAAAACCATCCAATATCCTATCGTATAGGCAGTTAAGTCTTTCACTTGTCAGGAGTCAGAAAATGATCGTAAGCTTTACTCTTGAAAACTGGATGTCATTCCGGGATCGAGTCATGTTTTCGATGGTTGCCAGTCGGGAGCGGCAACACGGGGAAAGAGTACCCAGACTTGAAAAGTATCAAACAAGGATTCTTCCAGTTGCAGCACTATATGGCGGTAATGCATCGGGAAAGACCAACCTTTTCAAGGCATTGAGCTTTGCTAGAAATCTGGTTGTCAAAGGCCACCGACCAGATAGTCTTATTCCTGTTGAGCCATATCTGCTGGATGCGGATATGATGGACAGTCCGTCTCGTTTTACATTCGTACTGCTTATTGAAGAAACCATTTATGAATTCAGTTTCGCTGTGACTCGTAAGGAGGTCCTAGAAGAAAAGCTGGTGGTCATCAGTAGTGCCAGCGAGAAGGTCCTCTATGACCGTTTTGACGGAATGCCCCACTTCAACAAGTCACTGGTCAGGAATCAGTCTCTGAAGTTCGCATTTCAGGGAACCCGAGACAATCAACTGTTTCTGACCAACTCAGTCTCCCAAAAGATCGATGAGTTTCGAGCGGTTTATGACTGGTTTGAAGAAAAGCTTACCTAATTACCACTAATCATAAGCAGGTTTTGTGCTACAATGGGACAGATGCAACCACTTGATTAAAAAGGAGTATATCCATGAAGCGAA
>JAPOUQ010000099.1 GCA_026708585.1 Gammaproteobacteria bacterium | reverse complement strand
ATCAGATCTATGCACAAGAAGCGATGATTGTCGAAGAGATGAAGTCCAATATGACAGTCGTTGAATTGACCAATAGTCAGCGTTCCCAGTGGGCTGAAGCAACTTTGGGTGTAGTCGAGCGGTTCATTGAAGAGACTGGCGAAACTGGCGCTGATGCAGTGGCAGCCGTTAAGGCTGCGATGGCCAACTAATCACTGAAAAATAATGACGGAGTAGGCATTACCGCCATTGCTCCGTCGAAATTCTTGATCAGGGCATTATCTACACAAACTAGAGGGAAAATGCTTGCTCGCCTAATCGATAATATTTCCGAATCGACTGGAAAGATGAGTGCATGGTGTCTGCTCCTGATTGATTTTTTCATCACTTTCGAAGTTGCCATGCGATATGTGTTTAACTCGTCAACCGTATGGGTAGGGTCAGCATTGCTGGTATTACAAGGTGCAGTTCAGCTTTATCGCGTCTAGGTGGAGGATCTTCCAGAAGACGACGTGATGGCTGGTCCGCACTGATGGAAGCGATCATCATATTTGAGGCGCTTCTTGCGCTTTTGCTTTTACGCACGCCAGTTGCCTTCACGCTTGGGGGGCTTGGAGTCGTCCTTTTGGCGTTGAAAGGTTTTCCACTTGTAGCTGTACTTCAGCGCCTGCATGGTGCTATGGACAGTTTTGAACTGCTAGCCGTACCCATGTTTCTACTAATGTCCAATATCTTATTGAGTGAAAAAGTTGATTGCCATTTCGATATGATTTTCGAGATGGATAAAGGGTAGGTTTCCCATAAATTTGTTTGACTAGGATCTAGGTGGTACAATATTTTGTGATCAAATACTCTCCTATGTGAGACTATTCGTGTGATCATAACGCTTGATTGCTCAGGGAGTATCCAGAAAACGCAACCTAATTTGAATTGCTAACGACAAGAAAACATTCGGCATAACTACTCGCCCCATTCGGCTATAATTCACCACTTTGAAATATTGCGAAAAAGTCCATGCCATTTTACGAATATCAATGCACCAATTGCGGTCACAAACTAGAGGCCTTGCAGAAGATATCGGATAAACCGCTAACTCAATGCCCGGCTTGTGAACAGCCCAACCTGAAAAAGCTTGTAACTGCTGCTGCGTTCCGATTGAAAGGCAGTGGCTGGTATGAGACCGACTTTAAAAACAGTGGTAAGGAAAAGGTTGATAAGCCTGCCAAAGATACTACAAGTCCAGCGAAAGCAGAGACTGAAAAAAGCCCTGAAAAAAAACAGAGCAAGCCGACTGAAAACACAACATCAGCTGCTTAGTCAGCGAAAACCTAAATACTGAATCAAGTTTCGATTATGCGACGTTTATGCGCTCTGCTCGGCGAGGAGCACATCGGTGAATCTATCACGGTTCAGGGCTGGGTTCACAATTGCCGAGATCATGGTGGGGTAATCTTTATTGATCTTCGTGATCGTTCCGGCCAGTTACAAGTTGTTGCTAATCCTGAGTTTTCAGAGACGTTTACGATTGCTGAGAAGTGCCGTAGCGAATTTGTAATTGAGGTGCGCGGTAAACTGAGTGCCCGACCGGAAGGTACCATTAACCTTGATTTACCAACAGGTAAGATTGAGCTTTTGGCTGATGACATCGAAATTCTTAACGAGTCTCAAGCTTTGCCGTTTCAGATGGACAGTACTGAAATTGGCGAACCGACCCGTCTGAAGTACCGTTATCTTGATCTTCGCCGACCTGTCATGCAACGAGCTATTCGCTTGCGCCACCAAATTGTATCGAGTCTCAGGCGATATCTTGAGGATCGTGATTTTACTGAGATTGAAACCCCGATCCTCACTCGATCAACTCCAGAGGGGGCAAGAGACTATCTGGTGCCGAGCCGCAACAGTCAGGGACACTTTTTTGCACTACCCCAGTCGCCTCAGTTATTCAAGCAGTTACTGATGGTATCTGGATTTGAGCGTTATTACCAGATTGCTCGGTGTTTTCGTGATGAGGATTTGCGGGCAGACCGGCAACCCGAGTTTACCCAGCTTGATATGGAGATGTCCTTCATGGAAGAGTCGGAGATTATGGAGTTATGTGAGCACATGATCCGCTCATTGTTCAAGACGGTGCTTGATGTTGACTTGCCTGAGCCGTTCCCAAAATTGAGTTATCAGGAATCACTATTGCGATTTGGTACGGATCGACCGGATCTCCGGATTGGGCTCGAATTGACTGAATTGACCGATGTAATGAAAGCGGTTGAATTCAAGGTGTTTGCGAATCCTGCCAATAATCCTGATGGTAGAGTTGCTGCACTAGCAGTATCCAATGGTTCGAATATTACCCGCTCGCAAATCGATGGTTATGCCGAGTTTGTAGCAAAATATGGGGCGGGTGGATTGGCCTATATCAAGATAAACGACATCTCACAGGGAAGGGAAGGGTTGCAGTCACCAATTTTAAAGTTTTTGCCGGATGATGTATTGACCGAAATTATCACACGGACGGGCGTGCAATCAGGTGATGTCCTTTTCTTCGGGGCTGATACCCGGATGGTTGTAAACGACTCGCTTGCTGCATTGCGTACCAAAATCGCCATGGATTTGGGTCTGGTTGATGCTAACACGCTATGGAGACCGCTTTGGGTTGTGGACTTTCCCCTAGTTGAATGGGATGCAGACCAAAAGCGCTGGCATTCGTTGCATCATCCTTTCACGGCTCCCCAGTGTGAATATCTTGACTCGCTTAACTCATATCCGGGTGCTGTGTTGTCGAGAGCGTATGATCTAGTATTGAATGGCACTGAAATTGGGGGTGGTTCTGTGCGAATTCATCGTCCAGAGTTGCAGCAACAAATTTTTGATTTACTGGGTATCGGACCAGAAGATGCCGAGCAAAAGTTTGGATTTTTACTCGAAAGTTTCAAGTATGGAGCTCCACCTCATGGCGGTATTGCTTTTGGTCTAGATCGTTTGGTGGCCATGATATGTGGAGTGGATTCGATTCGAGATGTGATCGCGTTCCCAAAAACCCAACGAGCATCTTGTATTTTGACAGAAGCACCAGGTTTGGTTGATCGTGCTCAACTCAATGAACTGGGTCTGCGAACCAAGACGAATCAGTAGTAGATTGCTCATGACATGCATTAAACATGGCGAGAGGCAACTCGGTTAGATTCGCACTACGATTCCTACCAATCTTGTTTGGGTATTGAAATTTTTTCGACATCATTCTGCACATTCTGTTCCTATGGACTGAAAATGGACGGAGATATGATATCTGAAATTAATATCGAAACAACAATGGGTTAGGAGGACGGTGAAAGCGATTGTTTGAAGATAAAATTTGCAGTTTTGTGGGCTTTGTTAACAATCGGATTATTCCGACAATGTTTTCAATTGATTGATTTTCATGTAGGTATACTGAGCGATTTATCGACAGAATGGGGTAGAATATTTGTGATAATCGTTACTATAAAGTGATTAAAATCTCGTCGTTCTGGGACGAACGGATAACATGCATTGATTACCAATGCTTTAATTAATCAAGGATTATTCTATGCATATCCAGATGTTTAATTGCCGTTTCGGGATATTCTGTGGAGGTTATTCCAGAATCATCGACATATCCGTTTACTAGCTCTTGAGGCAATAAAATAAGACACCATGGCCGGACATAGCAAGTGGGCTAATATCAAATTCAGAAAGGCCGCACAAGACGCGAAACGTGGCAAGGTCTTCACCAAACTGATCAAGGAAATTACGGTTTCTGCTAGATTAGGTGGAGCAGATTCTGATTCAAATCCTAGGCTTCGCAGTGCAATTGACAAGGCGTTGGCTGCAAATATGACTCGCGATACCATTGATCGAGCTATCAAGCGCGGTGCTGGTTCAGAGGATGGCAGTGATCTGATGGAAATACGTTATGAGGGGTATGGGCCAGGTGGTGTGGCATTTCTGGTTGAATGTGCCACCGATAACCGAAATCGAACCGTTAGCGAGGTCCGCCATACGTTTTCGAAATATGGAGGCAATCTAGGTACAGATGGCTCCGTTGCATATCTGTTTAATCGTGTCGGTATTCTGGTTTTTTCCGATAATGAGGACGAAGAAAAAATTTTTGATTTGGCGATTGAGGCCGGAGCGGATGATGTTGACAGTATTGAAGGCATGGTTGAGGTCACGACATCTCCAGAAACCTATCACCAGATTGCTGAGACACTGAAAGATGCTGGGTTGATTCCAGAAATTTCGGAAGTTATTCAGCGTCCAGCCTCAGAAGTCCAGGTTAGCCAGGAACAGTCCGAACAGATTACGACACTGATTGATGCTCTAGAAGAATTGGACGATGTTCAGGATGTCTTTACTAATCTGGGCTTAAGCCAGAATGAATGATGCGTGTGCTTGGAATTGATCCAGGTTCCCAAAACACTGGATTGGGTGTTATTGATGAGAACCGAGGTGAGATGGAATTCATAGATTCTCGCACAATCAAACTTGCGGGGAGACCTATGCCGATTCGACTCGGTATGATTTATGAGGGTGTAGGGCAGATGATTGATGAATACTCTCCCGATGTGGTATCAGTAGAAGAAGTGTTTTTCGCGAAAAACCCGAAAACAGCCCTCGTGCTGGGACAGGCCCGTGGTGGTGCTATTTGTTCTGCAGTAACTCACAAGTGTGAGATTGTTGAGTACACTGCCTTGCAAATCAAACAGGCTGTGGTTGGAACCGGTAGTGCTAAAAAGGAACAGGTACAACATATGGTTCGAGTTATTCTGGGGCTTCGTTTCACACCCGGTTCGGATGAAGCTGATGCATTGGGTGCTGCGATTTGTCATATTCATACCCATCAGGTTCAGGCCCGTTTGAATCAGGCATGAGTCAAAAGCAAGATTAACAGGAATTTCCATCTTGAGCTCAAGTCCGAAGGAATGCAATACTGGTTCACGATAATTAACCTGTGAATGAAATTGGACCGGAACGAATGAGTGTAAGTAACACTTTTTCTCTTACCGGGAAGCAAGCCCCAATCGGTTTTCTTGATATGTTGTAATCTCAGTTCGAAGGAAATTACTTGCAATGTCCAGCAAAAATTTACTTGATGGATGGCTACCCAATACAGGATTGTCTAGTCAGTTGATTCCCGATATTTATTTTGAGTTATATGTAGCATGAAGTAGGATAGCCTTGTGACTGTACACAAAATGATAATATCGTTCGAATAAGAGGATTGGTATGTCAGAATATGATCCAACAAAAAAGCCTCTTCAATATAAAATCACAATAAAAGGATAACCAATAGGACGATGATTGGATATTTACATGGTCGACTCGTTTACAAACATCCGCCCAATCTATTGGTAGATGTCAATGGCGTAGGCTATGAACTAGAAGCACCATTGTCCGTTATCTATGACTTGCCGGACGAAGGTGAGAACGTGTCATTATTTGTGCATATGTTTGTTCGAGAAGATGCACAATTGCTGTTTGGGTTTTCTGAGCTGGGCCAACGCGAGTTATTTCGCATTCTACTGAAGATCAATGGTGTTGGACCAAAAGTGGGGCTAGCTATATTAAGCACTCTTAGCTCCGGCGAACTACTTCAATGCATACGCAATCGAAATCATACCATGTTGACCCGAGTTCCCGGTATTGGTAAGAAGACTGCCGAACGGATGATTCTGGAAATGCAGGACCGACTAAAATTATTTCAGATTGATGATGACCCGGAACTAATCGACGATGAAAATACAAGTGATTATCGTGATGCAGTCAGTGCTCTGATTGCTCTCGGATTCCGAGCTAATGAGGCAGAAAATGCAGTTGCTGCAGTTCGGGAAAACAGTGGATCACGAGATGAATTAATCAAGAATGCTCTTGCCTGGGTATCTGACAAATGAATGAATTCGGGATGAAAAGAATTCTCGCTGCCGAAGCAGCTACTGAAATGCCCGAAGATCGTGTATTTGAAAAGAGTCTTCGCCCCGAAAGATTGGGAGAATTTGTCGGTCAAGCCAAAACCCGTGAGCAACTTGATATATTTATGCAGGCAGCCAGAAAACGAGGAGAAGCGCTTGATCATGTTTTGGTTTTCGGTCCACCAGGACTCGGCAAGACAACTCTTGCACATATTGTCGCAAACGAGATGGGGGCCAAACTCCGGCAGACTTCAGGTCCAGTGTTGGAAAAGTCCGGTGATTTGGCTGCTATCCTTACGAACCTTGAAGTGGGTGATGTGCTGTTTATTGACGAAATTCATCGACTGAATCCCAGTATTGAAGAAATTCTCTATCCAGCATTAGAAGATTATTATTTAGACATCATGATTGGTGAAGGTCCAGCTGCCCGCTCGATAAAATTGAACTTGCCCCCTTTTACCATGGTTGGAGCTACCACTCGTGCAGGACTACTCACCTCGCCACTCCGTGATCGATTTGGGATTGTGCAACGTTTGCAGTTTTATTCTGATGAAGAACTGACACAGATCGTCAAGCGTTCTGCCCAGTTGCTCAAAACCCAGTTTGAAGAAGATGGGGTGAAATCCATTGCTGCACGCTCACGCGGTACACCAAGAATTGCCAATCGATTGTTGCGTCGAGTCCGTGATTTCTCGGAAGTCAAGGGCAAGGGAGTTTTGACTGCAGAAATCGCTGATTCCGCTCTGGATATGCTGGAAGTTGATACGATTGGGCTTGATTTACTCGACCGCAATTATCTGCTATCGATTATGCAGAAATTTGACGGAGGGCCTGTCGGTATTGACAGTATCGCAGCCTCAATCGGAGAAGAACGAGGAACTTTGGAAGATATTGTTGAACCCTTTTTGATTCAACGTGGATTTTTGATGCGAACTCCGAGAGGGCGCTTAGCGACTCGTTCAGCTTGGCAACATCTTGGTCTAAAGATGCCAAGAAATATCGCTAACTATCAACAGGAACTCATCCCAATAGATTCCGATGATTTTGATGAATCGGATGTAGATTAACCGCAATTGAAGATCAGTATTTTCGAATATGCCAGCATCAATAAAACCTTTTTCGATAACGATTCAGGTCAATTATGAAGATACTGATGCTGGTGGAGTGGTATATTATGGTAACTATCTTGGCTATATGGAACGTGCTAGAAATGCCTGCTTGCGTTTTCATGGATTTCCTCTGACCAAAATCGAGAAGCAGGATAAAATAATGTTTGTGGTTACTGGTGTACAGTTGCGTTATTATCTTCCAGCCAGGCTTGATGATGAAATAGAGGTGGATCTAAAAGTGGAACAGGTCAAAGGGGCCAGAGTCTGTTATCTGCAACAGGTATTGCGTGGTACAAGGCGGCTGGTTGAAGGGAAGATTGATTTAGCATCAGTTGATAGTCGAACGGGCCGACCAATTCGCATACCTGAACACCTAAAAAATGCCCTCAAAGACCACATGATAGATAAAACTAGATAACCTTTCATAGTAATTTGATGAGACCGAACACGTAAGCAAATCACTTTTTGATTATAAGTCAATGGACATTCAACTCCCAAGCCATCTGGATTATTCGATTCTGGACTTAATTTTAGCTGCCAGCATTCCGGTGCAATTGGTGATGCTGATTCTCTTGACCGTTTCAGTTATGTCGTGGTACATGATTGATCGTAAATTTGCCTCTTTTCGCAGATGGAACAAGGTGGCTGATCTATTTGAAGATCAATTTTGGTCCGGTGGTGAAGTCAGTCGCATTTACCAGCAATGGAACGACATGCCCAATGAGCCTGAGGGCATTGTGAATATTTTTCTGGCGGGTTACAGTGAATTTGGACGACTTGCCAAAAATCCCGATATAGAACGAACACAATTGCTGGACGGGGTTAACCGAGCCATGCGTGTGGCATTAAGCCGAGAGGTAGTCAAAGTAGAACATCACCTTCCGTTTCTAGCCACGGTTGGTTCAACGAGTCCCTATGTGGGTCTGTTCGGTACTGTATGGGGGATTATGCATTCGTTTCAGGCCATTAGCGGCATGCAACAAATCACCATAGCTACTGTAGCACCGGGTATAGCGGAAGCTCTCATTGCAACTGCAATGGGATTATTTGCCGCCATTCCCGCAGTAATGGCATATAACAAATTTGCGAATACTGCTGAGCGCTTGAATGGTCGATATGAGGTGTTCATGGAAGAATTCCTAAGCATCATTGCAAGGCAAGTCAGAAGTAGCAGTTAAGCACAGGTTCAGTATTGTGAAAAGAGGATCAAGGAAACTACTGATGAGTGAGATCAATGTAGTTCCATACATTGACGTGATGCTGGTACTCTTAATTATTTTTATGGTAACGGCTCCACTATTAACTGTTGGTGTTCAGGTCGATTTGCCGAAGGGGACAGCCAACCCAATACCCGAAGTCTACGAATTCGTGGTTATTTCCGTTGATGTCAATGGTGATTATTTTTTTGAAACTCAAACTGTGCCAACAAGCTCTGAAGAGCTAAAAAGAAGAATAAAAGTTTTACGAGAACGAAACCCAGACCTACTTTTTCTTGTGCGTGCTGACGGTCAAACAAACTATCAGGATGGTGTTATTGTTCAACATGTTGTTGATCTTATGATTTTGTTACAAGAGTCAGGGGTCGATTCAGTCAGTCTTGCTATCGATCCGACTGGAACCTAGTAATGTATGTCTGAAGGGTTAAGGCGCACCATCGGTTATACGAGGTCAGTATTTTTCAGTCTGGCAATACACAGTTTTATCATAGCATTATTAATTGCAGAATTATGGTGGCCTTTCTATAGAGCTCCGGTGGTAGTTGAGCGTGCGCCAACCATAGAGGCTACTGCAGTCAGTTTGGAAGAAATTCAGAAACAGAGGAATCAGCAAGCATTACTCCGAGAGCAAGAAGAACAGAGACTTCGGGAGATTGAAGAGCAAAAAAAACGCGAAGCAGAGGCTGAGAAACTAGCTATCGAACAAGAGAAACAGCGAATCCAGGAAGCCGAGAGGCAGCGTGCTGAACAAGAACGACTTGAACAGGAACGACGTGAGCAGGAAGAAGCTCGCAAAATAGCCGAACAGGAAGAGCAAATTCGGCTGGCTGAGGAGCGCAAAAAAGCTGAGGAGGTCGAGCGAAAACGCAAAGAGGAGGAAGCGCGCAAGAAAGCTGAAGAGGAAGAGAGAATCCGTAAGGAAGAGGAGGAGCGCAAGAAAGCCGAAGAAGAAAGAAGACGCAAGGAAGAAGAAGCTCGAAAAAAGGCAGAGGAAGAAGAGCGTAAGCGCAAGGAAGAGGAAGAGCGAAAAAAAGCGAAAGAAGCGGAGAAAAAGCGTCTTGAGGAAGAAAGAAAAAGAGCAGAGGAAGAGGAGTTGCTCAAGGAATTAGAGGCATTAGCTTTTAAATCGCATTGTGAGTCGAATTTGAAAGCTTTAGAAGTACCGATTCAAAAAAAAATAAATGATAATTGGCGACGGCCTTCGCAAGATGTTGTGGGACTACAGGCGCTAATTTCGGTCAGGGTTTCTATAAATGGCAAAGTACTTTCGGCTAAAGTAACTTCTAGTAGTGGAGATTTGA
This sequence comes from Gammaproteobacteria bacterium, assembly GCA_026708585.1. GTDB lineage: Bacteria > Pseudomonadota > Gammaproteobacteria > Arenicellales > Poriferihabitantaceae > Poriferihabitans. Next base: position 3,806 of record JAPOUQ010000099.1, on the reverse strand, counting down.
AATTTGATCGATCAGCGGAAATAGCCACCCAAAATGCCTCCCCTTTACCATTTCCAACAAATCTGAAATGCTATGAATATATCAAGGAATACACAATACGGTTTAAGCCCGATGGCTAAGCAAACTAGACAAATATACGTTCAAAAAAGTCTAGCCTTAGGTTTGGTGATCACATTGTCGATACTTAGGCTTGCGCCAGCCGAAGCTCAGGGCGTGACCATTGAAGTAACCGGCGGAACTTATTCAGGTATACCGATATCGATTGTTCCTTTTTCTATTAATGGTGCACCCGATCCGAATCTCCAACCGGCTGAGATTGTCGAGGCGAATCTCAGAGGTAGCGGACGGTTTGAAGTCATTCCTGAAGAGCAGCATCTGTCCAGACCAGATTCTTTGGATAAGGTCAATTACCGAGACTGGAGGTTGATCAAATCGGAACTACTAGTGATTGGCAAAATTTTTAATCTTGGAAACGATCGATATGAGGTTCGTTTCCGGTTGCTAGATGTATTTGGCGAAACTCAACTGGTTGGTAAGAAATTTGTGGTTCCGGCAAAAAATATGCGCCAGGCAGCGCACCAGATTTCAGACGAGATTTATGAGCAAATGGTTGGGCGACCCGGAGGTTTTGACAATGCGATTGCTTATGTTCATGTCCGAACCACAGAAGAGGGGAAATCGTACCGTCTACAAATTGCAGATTCTGATGGTTGGAATCCAAAAACTATTCTCGAATCTCCGTATGCGATTCTGTCACCAAGTTGGTCGCCCGATGCTAGCCAGATAGCCTATGTATCTTTTGAAGACGACAAAACACGGATCTTCATCCAGAACGTCTGGACTGGTGAAAGAACAGCAATTGATGGGTTTGAAGGGCTGAACACCGCACCATCATGGTCACCCGATGGCACAAAATTAGCTTTGACTCTTTCTCGAGATGGAAATCCGGAAATTTATGTCTACGATATCTCAACGAATGTGGCAAGAAGAATCACTCGACATACAGCAATTGATACAGAAGCCACTTGGTCTCCGGATGGCAAGACTTTGATTTTTACCTCTGGACGGGCGGGAAGACCTCACATTTATAGTGTGCCTGTGGACGGTGGTAAACCTACACGGCTGACCCGAGACGGAAGTTACAATGCAGGGGCTACTCATTCGCCTGATGGAAGTCAGATTGCAATGATTACAAATCAGGGCAATGGGTACAAAATTGGGTTATACTCTGTTAGAGACTCAATTGGAACAGTTACAGAATTGTCAACAGCAGGTCAGAGTGAATTCGTTCGCTATTCACCGAGTGGGGACATTCTGGTTTTTGCTACAATTATTGGAAGCCAGTCTAGATTATCTACGATTTCAATAAATGGTCAGGTACAGCGTTTTTTGAAATACGAGGATGGTGCATACAGAGAACCGGCTTGGTCACCTATTTCACTTAACCAATAAAAAATAACATGCGACTAAACAATACAAATTTAATTCTTGTGCTGGCGAGTGCAATGTTCATCGCCGCGTGTTCAACACCACAGAAACCAACTGAAGAACCTCCAACTACGGAAACAGAAGTAACCGAGGTTTCTGTCGAAGATCAAAGTGCGGAAAGTGCAACTACATCCGGTATCGGTTCTGGAGAATCTGGGAGTTCTGATTTACAAGGGGGACAATCCAGCGATCAGGTGACTAACATTCCCAGGGTTGTGTATTTCGACTACGACAGCAGCGATTTGAGTGAGGACGTTCAATCAATTATTGCTGCGCATGCCGTAATTCTTAGTCAAAATCAGAACTGGAACATCGTGCTTGAAGGACATGCCGATGAGCGAGGAACTCGGGAATATAACCTTGCACTAGGGCAAGAACGTGCGCAAGCGGTATCCGAACTACTGCAAATATACAATATCCCGAGTAATCGGGTTCAACTAGTTTCCTACGGTGAAGAAGAACCGGCTGTTCTTGAGAGCAATGAAGAGGCTTGGTCTAAGAATCGCCGAGTAGAAATATTGTATTGACCAGTCATATGATTGCGGTCATCCGCATTAACAAAGCTTGGCGAAAACTTGCGAATCGCCAAGCGAACTTTTTTTTGGTTATCTCTTGTTCGTTGCTGGGCTTGGGACTTGTACCGGTTGTAACTGCACAAACAGTAGTAGATCAGACTGCAGTACAAGAATCGAGTCCTTCAGAGCAGCTGTCTAGCCAATCAACTGCCACTTATGAGTTATTGCATATTCTCAATCAACTGAATGAAATAAAGGCAGAACTCAAATTGCTGAGAAACAGTGTTGAGGAAATGGAATTCGAAAACCAGAAGACACAACGTCGACAGTCGGATTTGTTTTTAGATATCGATAGACGGCTCACAGAACTTGAAAGCATTCCGATTGCTGATCTTCAGATAGCCTCAAAATTGCAAGGTGGTGAACAAACCATCGATGCAGGAGGCTTTGGGGCCGAAGCTTCACAGGTGCTGGTTGTTCCAGATGGATCCATGCCGTCGGGTCAGACGGAAACCAGTAGCACAGGTGAAACAGAACGAACCACACCAAATACAGTAACAGAAAGTACCAACGATCAGTCCATCGGTATAAATGTTGTTAGTATTCAAGAACAGGATCTTTACGATCAAGCGATTGAACAATTGAAACAGAGCCGATATGAAGAGGCAATCAATGGGTTTCAGCAACTCGCAGACACTTGGCCGGCCAGTCAGCTTGCAGATAATGCATATTTCTGGTTGTCAGAAGCTCTCTATCTGAATCGGGAATTTGAAAAAGCTCTCGCCGGATTCAAAGTGATTACCGACAACTACCCAGACAGTGATCGATTACCAGATGCAATGTTGAAGATTGGTTATATCTATTATGATGTTGGAGAATATACCAATGCAGCGGACACTTTCCGAAGCGTTCTAGAGCGCTTTCCAAATCATCAGGTGAGCGTTTCTGCACAAACTCGTTTAAGACGTATCGAGCAATCAATCCAGTAGTTCGGTTCGTTTGCGCATTGGCTACGTCTGGATTTTCTCCCACATAGATTTAATTTTTGCCGCGATAGCAGGTTACGAAAAAGCGATTCTTCTGAAAGGCTTCAAGCAGTGTTGGATGTATTTCGTACCGACTTTACCCCCAATTCTAACTAGGTATCTTGAATGTGCAAAATACTTAATTTTGAGTTGAATTTTTCTTCATGGTGATAACTGAGCTTCCAGGAAGAGTTTTTCGATTATGCTGTCCAATTTGACGGATAACCGGAATCGGGAGGCTAACAAGGGGCATACCAACCGTCACATCCATGATCAGACGGAACCAAAATCAGTTGTCTAGCACCAGATAGGGCGATTCAGGACAATAATTTTAAGAAATTCGTGGTTGAGTGTAGAGAACGGTATCAAGCCTTTTGCGATCTTTCGTTAAGGATAGAAAAACTGTCGCGAGGACTTTCGGCTAATATCTTCCAGAGAGACATTCTCCGCCATTGGATCCAGTAAGGGATTACTATCGACAGATTCAAATCTTTGCCTAGATACAAGCCAAGAGTTCGCCTGATGGCATTGGGAATACTCACAATATCAGTATTATAGAATTGGTGTACATCTACAGCCATCATGGTGTCTGTTATATTCAAGTATAAATATGGATGAACAAAATTGAATTGCAACTCTAGCCCGACCTTCGCAACTCGTCTGAAAAACTGATAAATTTCGACTAATTTTGGCGCAAATCTGTCTATAAGTCATTGATTTTTCGTTCTTGGGGGCCTGAAAACCGGTTGTGTTGCCGACTTTTGACTTGAAAATGGGG
>JAPOUQ010000008.1 GCA_026708585.1 Gammaproteobacteria bacterium | reverse complement strand
GGGCATATTTATGGACCAGAGATAGACCAAATAGGATTTTGACCTAGATCAGATACCGCAAAAATGTTAAAGATCGGCAAGGTCGCTACTGGAACTCGAGCTCCAAGACGGGGAAGATCCCGCTCAAGATATGTCAGGATAAAATTATCACGCCAAATAATGCTTTTTCTTTCGCTTTTTGCGAGAAAGCTGTCAGGAAATCCTCCTCGTATCCAAAGCGTCTCGACCGACTGTCCGCCAACTTCAAGCAGATGTAGAGGGGACATTTCAACATAGGCTATTCGGCCGGCCAAAGTTTCCCCAGATTGTCTGAGTAGTTCTCCGGATGCTGAACCCAATAATAGGAATCTGCTGTTTCTAAGCCCTTGCTTGCGTCCCTTATCGATAATTCCTCGTAGTAAGGGAAACAGGTTTGGAATGCACTGGATTTCATCCAGGATGACTAACTTATGTCGATGTATATTCAGGAAATAGCCAGGATCGGACATTTTTTCAACGTCTTCGAACTTTTCAAGGTCAAGATAGACGCTGGAATATTCCTTGGCAACAATTTCTGCTAGGGTTGTTTTTCCTACCTGGCGCGGTCCAAGCAAAGCCACTGCGGGAAATAGGTTAAGTCTTTCCCGTACAATTTCATAGATTTGACGGATTATCATCCTTGTATTTATATCATAATGATGCTATAAATACAAAGATATTTAATGGTCATGCACTGGCATGGATTTTGCATGTTTTTTTTCGTTTCCCAGTCAATTCATCGAAATTCCGTATCGTTACGACATCCTTGATTGAGCATCTCCGTTTCAAAATTGTGTATTTCACCGGTTGATTCGCCTATTCTTGAAGCCAAAGGAGGTTTTATAGAAACAGTAGGGTGGCTAGTTGCCATCATGCACACTTACTATAAGTCAGTTACTTGCATGAATACCTATTTTTGCTCATTCTGCCGGCTCTGTATTCGCTCTTTGAGGAAACAGGATTTGTCTGGATTACTACTCTTTGTGTGGGCCCATTAATCCTCAGTACCAAGTTAGTGACGGTAAGTTTGTCTGCTGATGTGGCCTTATATTTTCGGCATTTTGGATAAAACGAATATTCGTATTTCAATGCATCCAATACTCAATCATCGGATGCCTGATTGATTTCGGTCAAGATGCTAAATCGAATAAACCATCAATATCAAGGTGATTTTGCATATGCTCAGCTAGATCGTCAAGCACATTTTCCACAGATACATCATAGCCAAATCCTGAACCTTGAATCCCACAATCTTCTAGAAATTGGGATCTAAATCTGTCATCTGTAAACATGCCATGCAAATATAATCCAGTAATTAATCCATCTTTACTTATCGCGCCTTCTGGCTTGCCATTAACAAAAGCATAGGGGCGTCGGCAATCCTCTCCTTCCGTAATTCCCATATGAATCTCATATCCATCAAAGTTATAACCCGTCTTTGCATGAACTGCTTTGACTCGGGTTAACTGTTTGTCTTCAGCGAGTGTCGTTCCGACATTGAGCAAGGCCAACCCTTGGGTATCTCCAGGTTCACCTTCGACACCTTTCGGGTCAGATACATACTGACCTAACATCTGATATCCACCGCATATTCCTAAAATCCGTCCACCGCGACGGTAATGAGCATAAAGGTCAACATCCCATCCCTGCTGGCGTAAGAAATCAAGATCACCACGTGTCGACTTGCTACCGGGTATTACGACTAAATCGGCATCTCCTGGTATTGGGCGCCCCGGGTGTAGGATCGTTAAGCGAACTGAGGGCTCTTGAGAAAGAGGATCAAAATCATCAATATTGGCAACCCGAGATAATTGCAGACAAACCACGTGTAGTGCCCCTTTCCCAACAGGTCGAGCAAGATCTGGCGCATCTTCAGCGGGCAGTTTCCATGCTTGATCAAACCATGGCAATACTCCATATCCTAGCCATCCTGTTTGTTTGAAAATAAACTCATAGCCATCATTAAAAAGCCGAGGCTCTCCCCGAAATTTGTTTATGATAAATCCCGATATCATTGCCTTATCTTCGATATCCAGAATTCGATGAGTACCCACGATTTGCGCAATGACACCTCCACGATCAATGTCCCCTACCAAAACAACCGGTATCTTCGTTTTCACCGCAAAACCCATGTTTGCTATATCGTTTTTTCGAAGATTTACTTCAGCTGGACTTCCCGCTCCTTCAACCAAAATTAAATCATACTCTTGACCGAGACGCCGGTAGCTCTCAATCACCGACTCCAGTAATTTTGCTTTCAGTGATTGGTAATTTGTTGCATTCGCCGACTTCAGTCTCTTGCCTTGAACGATAACCTGTGCCTTTTTATCGGTTTCCGGTTTGAGTAGTACCGGATTCATATCACTATGAGAATCCAGACCAGCTGCTCGAGCCTGAAGAGCTTGAGCACGACCAATTTCGCCGCCATCGACTGTTATAGCCGAATTATTGGACATGTTTTGCGGTTTAAATGGTACTACACCAATTCCGTTTTGATGTGCTAATCGACACAATCCTGCCACCAACATCGATTTCCCAACATGCGATCCAGTTCCTTGAATCATTAATGATTTGGCTTTTTGCACTAACACCTCACCGGTGATAGTACTGATTCGGGATTCTGATACGTCTCAGATTACCCAAAATAGGCAAAGGTTTGTTAGACAATTTTTGAATTACTGTTTCCAGGGTGGAGGTTTCTTATCAAAAAATGCCCGTATCCCGTTTTGCGCTTCATCAGTCTCCCACACTTCAGCCAATAACTCTGCTGTGTATGATCGGTTTTCATCTGCAGACTGTGTGGAGATTTTTCGAAGTAACTGTTTGGTGGTTGCGATTGCGCCCGGAGCACAGTCCAAACAAATTTGAATTTCCGCTTCGACAGCCTCATCCAGTTCTTTCGGGTCAACTCTCTTATGAATTAACCCCATGTTGAGTGCCTCTTGAGCATCAAAAAAATAGGAGTTGAGCAGTATTCTTCTGCAGTTACTCATACCAAGCCTTTCCATAACATAGGGCGAGATATTGGCCGGGGTTAAACCTAATCGAGTTTCAGTGAGTGCAAAACGCGCAGTACGTACACAGATTGCAATGTCACATACACAAATCAAGCCAACTCCACCTGCATATGCCTGACCATTTACTCTTGCAATCGTAATTTTGTCTAAGCGGTTTAATGCTTCCAACATATCTGCCAAGATACCACTCTCAGCTCTCCTTTCTTTTCGATTACGCTCGAAATTTTCTCTCATCCATCCTAAATCTGCGCCCGCTGAAAAACTCTTCTCACCTGACCCGGTCAAAACTACTGCGCGAACCGACTCAAGAGCTGACAACTCTTTACATGCCTCAAGAATTTCTCTCATCATTAGGGAATTCATAGAGTTGTGTTTGGCCTCGCGATTTAAGGTCAGCCAAGCCACGCTACGCTGATCTATCTCCAGTGTAATTTCCCGATATTTCATTGTTTCAAAATCTATTCATAGTTACGACTATCTTCGATAACAATACCATCATTTGGAATGGAACCTGGCTCGACCAACATCACTGATCCTCGCACTCGGCAAAATTCCCTAATGCTCTCGGCAATTGCTTCCTTCAAGTTTTCAGCATAATCGAGCGTTTCACACTGTAAAGTCATCTGATCTTGTTGGTTTATCCATTGAACTACTAAACGGGCCTTTTGAATTTCTGGATGACGATCAACAACTCGGTTTACCTGCTCAGGGTGAATAAACATTCCCCGTACCTTCGCAGTTTGATCTGCTCGACCCATCCACCCCTTTATTCGACGATTCGTGCGTCCACATGGGCTCTGTCCTTCAAGAAACGCAGACATATCTCCCGTCGCAAAACGAATTAACGGATAATCCGGATTGAATGATGTAACAACAACCTCCCCCACTTCTCCAACTGGTACCGGATCTCCACTACCTGGCCGGACAATCTCGACATAAACACCTTCATCAAGAATCAATCCAGTATCTGGAACTGATTCGTAGGCAATCACGCCTAAATCGGCCGTTGCATATGCTTGAAATACGTCAACGCCGTATTCTTTCAATTGTTCGCGCAAAGATGGAGGCAATGCTTCTCCGGAAACCAGACCTTTCTTGATGCAGGAAACATCGAATCCACCCTCTTCTGATTTTTCAAGAATAATCTTAAGAAATGAAGGGGTCCCGACATACCCATCGGGTTTTAAGTCATGGATGGTCTGTAGTTGTAGTTCGGTTTGGCCGACTCCAGCCGGAATCACTGCACAACCAAGAGCATGGCAACCACTATCCAGCATGGCACCTGCTGGAGTTAGATGATAAGAGAAACAGTTGTGCACAAGATCACCTTTGCGAAAACCTGCAGCATATAAGGCTCGAGCAAGACGCCAGAAATCAGCACGTGCTGAGCAGGATTCGTAGATCGGACCAGGTGAAGCATGAATATATCGAATTTTTTCTATCACCAAAGGGCTGACACCACCTATTGGTGGGTTTTTCGTATGCATCTCAATAAGAGCAGATTTTCTAAGAATAGGAATTTTTTTCAGCTCTTCGAAACTGGAGAATCCTTCACAGTCATGCGATGATAGAGTTTGCCTAAAATACGGAGTATGATCCCGTGCATGAACTAATTGGGCACGAATGGACTGAATCAGAGAAACTTCTCTCTCCTCGGTATTGCGTGTTTCAAGTTCGTCGTAATAGTCACTCATTGCATAAGGTGGGAAATCTTTCCTATCGTCCTATAATAAATCCTGAATATCGATAAAACCTAGTTCTGATGAATCGAACAAGAGAACATGATGGTACTTGAATGATCAAGCCAACCAGCGCTTTCTTCGCCGGTAATGCTTCACATCCCGAAAACTCTTTTTGTCACCACCGCTTATACCAAGGTAGAATTCTTTTACATCTTCGTTTTCAGCCAATGACTGTGCTTCTCCATCCATAACTACTCGACCATTTTCCAGAATATAACCATAAGTCGCATAACGCAAAGCGACTGTCGTATTCTGCTCTGCTAGCAGAAAAGTGACTTTCTCTTTCTCATTTAGATCGCGAACGATTTCAAATATCTCTTCAACTAGTTGTGGTGCAAGTCCCATAGAGGGCTCATCAAGCAAAATAACTTTTGGTCTCGCCATCAAAGCCCGACCAACTGCCGTCATCTGTTGCTCGCCGCCGGATGTATAGCCTGCCTGACTCTTGGCTCTTTGTTTGAGTCTTGGGAAATACGAATACACCTTTTCTAAGTCATCACGAATTTGCTTCTTACTTTCGTTGCGGATATAGGCCCCAGTTAGAAGGTTTTCTTCAACTGTCAGGTGTTCGAAACAGTGACGTCCTTCCATAACCTGAACCACACCACGTTTGACCAACTCGGTCGGGGTAAGATTTTCGATTTTTTCACCCATGAATTCGATAGAACCTTTTGTTACTTCCCCTCGTTCAGTTCCAAGAATATTAGATATAGATTTAATAGTGGTAGTCTTGCCAGCACCATTAGCACCAAGTAGAGCAACAATCCCACCCTCTGGCACTTCAAGCGAGACGCCTTTGAGTACAAGAATGACATGATCGTAAATTACCTCAATATTATTGACAGTAAGTACGGTTTTTGTGCTAGCAGACATGAAAAATAAATATTGAAAAAATATATTTGGGGTGATATTACACCCCAAATATATAATTGTTGGTTTAGCAAAATACTCTAGCAGTTACGCGGAGTGATATTATTTTCAGACGCAAATGCAGCAGAATCTTCAGCAATCAAAGCATCTACCACTTCTCGGTCGGCAGCAATAAAGTCGGTAATTAGCGACCAAGTCTGAGTATCAGCATCCCATTGTTGGATTGCTCCAAGACCCGGACCACCATGGTTGGAACATGTTACTTCAACAGGCGGTGCAAAATTTGGCAATCCAATTTCAGCAAGACGAGCAGCATCAACTTTCAGTGCTTCCATTCCATCACGCATCTGATCAGGGGTAATGTCAGCTGTACCGCTGATTTTCTGAGCAGTACGAATGGCTTCGGTTGCCAACATAGAAGCCATGATTCCACGGTTATAGAGAACTTTGCCCAAATTTGTGCCATCTCCTGCAGCCTTACCAGCATCCAAAACATATTTTCTTATATCGTCATAGATTGGGAAATCATCTCCCACGCCATGTAAGGCTATCGCTTTGTAGCCATCAGCGCCTTGGCCAACTGGGATAACATCATTTTCTGAAGAAGACCACCATACACCAATAAAATTCTCCATATTAAAACGAATATTAGCTGCTTCCTGAATAGCGGTCTGATTCATGACACCCCAGCCCCACATCAGAACATAATCAGGACGCTCACGGCGAATCTGTAACCACTGAGACTTCTGTTCTTGCCCCGGATGATCGACTGCAATCAAGGTAAGGTTATACCCGTGCTTCTCGGCAAGTTTTTCCAGAGTGCGTATTGGTTCCTTGCCATATGCAGAATTGTGATAAACCAGTGCAATATTTTTACCACTGATATCACCTCCCTCCACATCGAGAATATGCTTAATGATGATGGAAGCAGCATCCCAATATGTGCCAGGATAGTTGAAGACATGACTAAATACCTTGCCATTTGCAGCAGAAGTACGCCCATAACCCATAGAATGAATAGGAATACCGTCAGCTGTCGCTTTAGGAATCAACTGATAAGTTATCCCTGTTGACATTGGCTGGTAGACAAGTGAGCCCTGACCTTTGGTTGATTCATAACACTCAACACCTTTTTCTGTGTTATAGGCGGTCTCGCAGGATACAACTCTGACTGGTACTCCACCAATTCCTCCATCACGCTCATTTAACAGAGTAAAGTAATCGGTAAAGCCATCAGCAAAATGGATGCCATTTGGGGCATAGGGCCCTGTTCGATATTCCAAAGATGGTATAACCAAATCTGAATAAGCTACTCCGGCGACTGACATAGACAGTACCATCGAAGCAAGTAGTTTCATGAATTTCATGATTCCTCCAATTATTGTTAGTTAATAGTTAAATAGTTATTGTTGACAGTAATTCAATTTTGACTAGTGAGGGAAAGGCCAAAGACGTAGTTTTTCTTTTGTGACTCGCCACAACTGGGCAAGACCATGAGGTTCCACGATAAGGAAGAACATTATCAGCCCACCGACAATCATGAAGATTAAATGGGCGACAATGTCTGTTGACCATCCCAAACCATTGACCAATATATTCTTTATCAAGACCGGCATGAGAAACATGAATGCAGCACCAATAAATGATCCCAGAATTGAACCTAATCCTCCAATGATTATCATGAACAAAACTAGAAAAGACTTGTCAATGCCAAATGCTTCAGTAGGTTCAACAGCTCCTAGATATACCAGAAAAAATAAAGCTCCAGCGATACCAATATAAAAAGAGCTAATTGAAAATGCTGAGAGCTTGGCTTTTAATGGTGCAACACCGATAATCTCAGCAGCAATATCCATATCTCGAATTGCCATCCATGATCGCCCAAACCGACCTCTTGTTAGGTTTTTTGCAATCAAGGCTAGTACCACAACTAAAATCAAACAAAATAGATAAGTTGCCCAAGGGGGAGCATTCGGTCCAGTGACTGCAATTCCTGCAACAAACCTTTCGGGCGCATTAATCTGACCAGACGCTGAATAATTATAAAACCAGGGCACCTTGTTAAATAACCAGATCAAAAAGAACTGAGAAGCTAAAGTTGCAACTGCCAGATAAAATCCTTTAATTCTCAGACTGGGCAGGCCAAATAAAACACCAACCATTGCAGTCACGCCTCCAGATAGCAGGACAATAATGAACATATTGAGTTCGGGAAAAGCTGTTGTGAACTTATATGAAGCATATGCTCCAACAGCCATAAACCCCCCTGTACCTAAACTCACCTGACCACAATAACCGGTCAGAATATTAAGCCCAATCGCAGCAAGAGACCAGATTAGTACAGGCAACAGAACCGACTTTTCCCAGTAATCATTGATCAAAAACGGGACCACTAGAAATGCAAATGCAATGACAGCAATGACAAATACACGATCCTGCAAAATTGGAAATATTTGTTGATCCTGAATATAGGATGTCTTGAAATCTCCAGATTCCCTATAGAACATTTGCCTTATACCCTCTCGATGATGCGTTCACCAAATAATCCCTGAGGTCGGAACATCAGGAAAAATAATGCCAATACATAAGCAAACCAGTTTTCGGTGGCACCTCCAACCAACGGACCAATCCAGAACTCGAATAATTTCTCTCCCACTCCGATAATCAAGCCACCAATAATGGCACCCGGTATAGAAGTAAATCCACCTAAGATCAGAACCGGCAATGCCTTTAATGCAATCAGTGATAGTGAAAACTGAACCCCGGATTTCGATCCCCACATGATACCGGCTACCAATGCTACGATGCCGGCAATAGACCAAACAATAACCCAAATAGTTCTCAAAGAAATTCCGACAGTAAGAGCTGCCTGGTGATCATCAGCAACTGCTCGCAGAGCCCGACCGGTCTTTGTAAACTGGGAAAACAGGGTAAGAATAGTCACCAATAATACTGCAATTCCCGTAGCATATACATCTAGCAGGTCTATGTACATACCATAGTAGTCATAACCTTCGGATACCCAAGTTCGTGTTACATCTTCCCACCAAAATGAACCACCTGATGGAATACCAACATCCAAAGTCTTGATATCTGCCCCCCACATCAAGTCACCTAAACCTTCCATGAAGAACGCAAGACCGATAGTTGCCATGAACAGAATAATCGGCTCTTGATTCACCATATGTTGTAGGACCAATTTCTCGACTAACCAAGCGAACACGATCATGACGACTATGGTCAACAATATGGCAATCAGGTTATTCATTCCTGGGCCCCAATGATGAATTTGAGTGCCAAAGAGTTCGTTGATTAAATGTGAAAACGGTACTTGTCCCGTTTGAAATCCAACTAGTGTTAGCGCAGCAAACAGTGCCATAACACCTTGTGCATAATTAAAAATACCCGAAGCCTTAAATATCAGTACAAAGCCCAATGCTACCAACGAATACATTACCCCGGCCATCAAACCGTTCAGGATAACTTCTATGGTATGCAGAAAATCAGGAGTCATTACTCTTTTCCAATTCGATAGCAATCACACTCATTCAAATAACAAGACCCAATCTGCTAATCATGGCTAACTCCAAGATAAGCATCAATAACAGCTGCATTGTTTCGAACTTCATCTGGAGAACCATCAGCAAGTTTTTTTCCGTAATCTAACACTACTACCCGATTCGAAATATCCATTACGACACCCATATCATGTTCAATCAAGGCAATGGTGGTTCCAAATTGCTCGTTCACGTCGAGTACAAAGCGACACATATCTTCTTTTTCTTCAAGATTCATGCCTGCCATTGGTTCATCCAATAACAATAATTTGGATTCTGCAGCCAACGCTCGACCCAACTCGACACGCTTTTGCATACCATACGGAAGTTTTCCAACCGGAGTCTTTCGGATTGATTGGATTTTCAGAAAATCGATAATCTCCTCTACTTTTTGCCGATGTTCAATCTCCTCCCGTTGAGCTGGTCCTTTCCAAATCATCTGTGCAAAAAGATTCGAATGCATCTTGATGTATCGACCAGTCATCAGATTATCTAAGGTACTCATCCCTTTAAACAAGGCAATGTTCTGGAAGGTTCTTGCGATGCCGAGCTTGGCCACTTGATGGGGTTTCATACGATTTCGCAGTTGGCCATTAAACCAGATTTGACCTTCTTGCGGGTGATAGAATCCATTAATCACATTCAACATGGAACTTTTACCTGCACCATTCGGACCTATAATCGCACGAACCTCGCCCTTGCGAATATCGAAGCTAACATCTTCAAGCGCCTTTACACCACCAAAGGACAGAGAAATATTGCGCACTTCAAGCAGGATGTCGTCTTCCTTAACTATATCTTGCATAAATATTGTCCCATTTGTTTAGCTTGCTGCTTTCAGAGGCTGATATATTTCCGCATCTACAATTCGTATATCGCCGTCAATCGTGCCTTTTTTACCATCTTCGAAAGTAACTTCAGTCGATACTTCACATTGGATTTCTCCTGAATAGAAGGCATCGATTAGCGCGTCATATTTTTCCGCAATTATCCTACGTCTGACTTTCCGGGTTCGGGTCAACTCACCATCATCAGCATCCAACTCCTTGTGCAAAATTAAGAACCGCTGAATCTGGGAACCCGATAGAACCGAATCTTCACTCAAATCTCGATTCACCTTTTCTATATTCGCTTTGATCATTTCATAAATACGAGAATGAGCGGCAAGTTCCTGATAACTGGAGTAAGGAATATTATTACGTTCTGCCCAGTTACCTACGGCATCAAGATCTATATTGACAATCACCGATACATAATCCATATCCCGTCCGATCGCAACCGCTTCCTTAATTTCAGGGAAGAATTTCAACTTGTTTTCGATGTATTTCGGAGCAAAAAGCGCGCCTGTATTTAATTTCCCCACATCTTTTGCCCGATCAATAATTTTGAGATGACCCTTTTCGTCAAAATAGCCTGCATCACCGGTCATTACCCAACCTTCATTATTTTTAGTTTCCCGAGTTGCCTCTTCATTTTTGTAGTAGCATTGAAAAACGCCCGGACTCCTGTAAATGACTTCACCGTCATCCGTAATTTTGATTTCAACTTCGGGAGAAGGTTTGCCTACGGTATCTGCATATACTTCACCATCGGGTTGAGCAGTGATGAAAACGGCCGCTTCAGTTTGCCCATACAACTGCTTGATATTCACTCCTAAAGATCGAAAAAAATCAAATATTTCAGGCCCGATGGCTTCTCCAGCCGTATATGCAACACGTATGCGACTAAAACCCATCGTATTCTTGAGAGGAGCGAAGACTAGCCAATCTCCCAATTTGTAGGTAATTCGGTCCAGAAATGGCACAGGGTTATCATCCAAAATATCCGTACCGCAACGTTTTGCAACCTTCATAAAATAATGAAACAGACGTTGCTTGATGCGACTGGCATCTTCCATACGAATCATGACACTGGTCAACAACTGCTCGAAAACTCTTGGCGGAGCAAAATAATAGGTAGGTCCGATCTCCCGAATATCCCATTGTACTGTTGTCTGACTTTCTGGACAGTTCGAGCACATTCCTGTTACGTAAGCTTGTCCATAGGAAAAAATATGATCACCAACCCAGGCTAGTGGTAAATAAGACAACATATCTTCTTTTTCGGTCAATTTGTCTTCCTTAGCACTATTTGCTGAAGTTATCAAAACATTGTCATGGGTTAATACAACCCCCTTGGGTCTTCCAGTTGTTCCAGATGTATAGAGAATTATTGCTGTGTCACTACCCTGCCCTGTTTCAATTTCCTGTTTCAGAAAGTTCGGATGATCCTTTGCATATCTTCTTCCCAGTTGTTGTACATCGGTAAAATCATGTAGGAATGTTTCTTGATAATCTTTCAAGCCTCGTACGTCATCATAAATGATATGGGTTACTCGAGTGACCTCATCTTTTATTTCAAGAACCTTATCAACCTGTTCTTGATCTTCAGCAAGTACGATACTGGCTTCTGCGTGATCAAGTACATAGTGCAATTCTTCGGCTACTGAATCTGCATAAACGGGAACCGGTATTCCGCCTAAACATTGAGCAGCACAGATACCCCAGTATAAGCGTGGACGATTGGTCCCAACGATGGCTAGTTTGTCTCCTCTTTTAAATCCTAGACTGGCTAGACCGTTTGCAAAATCGAAAATTTCATCGCGCATCTCCAGCCATGACCAGGTTTGCCATATCCCAAGGTCCTTTTCTCGAATAGCTGGTCGTTCAGCAAATTGCTTCGCATTATGAATGAGGAGTTTCGGAAATGTATCGTTCATACTCTAAGTGATATGGATTGAACATGATGAATTATACATACAGAGCGTATATTTCACTCATAGGAATAGAAATTTCTCTCTCTTCAACTCAACCATTTAACCGACATGTATAGTTGGTATGCCTTGATGGCTGGCTTCAACATCTCAAACTTGAATCGATATGTTTGTTAGGTCTATTTGAAGGCGTTATGCCAAAGCAAATCGAACGCTTGTGTTCAATGGTGATTGAAGATATTTTGTTTATTTTCTTTATCAATATTGGTTTCGTTGATTTGGAATCTGAGCGAATGTACCCAAAACAAGTCCAGCTTTTTTGGTTTGGCAAACTAGCGAGTCCCAAAGTTCATACAACACCTCCCAACTAGTTCTAGGGGAATCGAGTGCACTCCCTTTTGGAGCTTGAGTGTTCAAGCAATTGAAATATCTAGGATTAAGACAAATTGCTGGACGAGAAAAAGCAGACCTATTGGAATCTTCAGGAATTGCTGGAAAAAAACTATACATTCCATTGACTCGACTATCCGGTGTTGCTCCACGATAAAGACGAAGTTGGGAACTTTTCTTAACGCACCCATCGACATGCCCTAAATTTTCCGACAGAGGTTTAATGGCTACGTGAATAAACTCATTTGGAACTTCATCCTTGAGTGTCTTTAATGGATTGAGCGGATTGTAATCAATATAGTCCTTAACTACGAAAACAGTATCGAGTACCCACTTTCGCTCCCCATAAACTTTCTTTCCACTCCCGAATACAATCACGGAACCGATATCGAGATTTTTAAGTCCGGCTCCACCTTTCGAAGTTTGGCGACAATTTGAATAAAAAAAGCAGTTTCCAAAAATAAACGGATCCGTATTGTGTACGCCAATATAACTTTTCCTAGGGACCCAGAAAGGCTCCCAAAGATAGCGGGGAGAATATGGGAACTGAGCATTTCTTTCGAAACTGTGAATCACTTTTGACTCCGGCTCCCACTCGCCCCATGCATGCATTTTGCCAGATTGTTTGTCTCCTCTGTGATCGAGCCACTCACCAGTCAATTTCATATACTTACGTCTATGAGGGTTACAAAATCTGTTCCACTGAATATAACCATTGTTCTCAGGCTTATGCTCACTTCCAGGGTGAGGAAACTGAACAAAACGAGAATTATCAACCATTTCGATATGCCTCCAATACCAATTTTCCAGCCTGTCTTTTTTGATCAGCCGATATTAGGCCAAAAGGCAATTGCGCTGCTCTTCCAAAGATAAACATTGCTCTCTCTCCTTCAACGTAATACCATCTTGTAGAAATATCATATGGCTTACTCCGTGATTTACCACTGCTTGTTTTGGCAATTCTAAAGATTACATTCCAATTTGTTTGTGGAACAAATTTAATACCTCAAGTTTCGGAGTTCAAATTGCATGATTTCAATCAGGCGGTTGCTGTATAGGAAGGTGTTCTTGATCGATGATGTGCGGTTCGAATTGCAACATTTGT
>JAPOUQ010000108.1 GCA_026708585.1 Gammaproteobacteria bacterium | reverse complement strand
GCCGCCCATGCCGGAAAAACTCCTGAAACTCGGCTTATGATTAGTGGTAATTAGGAAAGTATTTGGTTCGAATCAATATCCATTTCTCGAGTGTTTTTCCATAGCCATAGAACCCCAGTCTTTATGCTATCGATGATATCTAGTATCGAAACTGAAGGTGAAAAGGGATATCCGATAATTGCCACATTGATGCCTGCTTTGTTAAATGGTTCAGCAATGAAACTATAAAGCGAGCGATCACCGCGTTGCCAATAACCGCCATGCAAATACACCATGATTGGTGAATATTTCTGTTGTGAAAGAAACAAATCTATAACCTCATTTTTCCTTTTACCGTATCGATGTTGAGAGTATCTTGCACTCCGGTTACGATAAGTCTGACTTCGCTTGGTCCAATCTTCCAATACATGTTCAAAATCGGACCTTGCGGCAACAACGTTGTATTGACTTTCAAGATAGTTATCGATTTTCTGGTTTGTCATGATGGGTAGGATTCAGTTGATCTCAGCAGATCGATTGGCTTCAAAAATTCGTTCGAGAACGTGAAATGCACGGGTATCCAGGGTTCCAGAAAAATCGATAGGCGTCCACGTTGACAGATAATCAACAAGACTGAATGCGGTGGCGATTCCTCTAAGTTCAACAGTTTCAGTTCGTTCTATCGCTTTTGCGACGTTCCGTAGATGACTGTCTAAATAAGATGGAGAATTATGATTGTTCGTTGCCGTTTCCATCGGTGCTCCATCCGAGATGAAAATCAAGCATTTCCGAGATTCCGAACGTTCCTGTAAACGGTTGAAGGCCCATTGCAATGCCTCACCATCGAGTCCTTCTCGAAAATGTGCTGGATTGAGCATGGTTGCAATGTTTAATCGTGCTTGCTTCCAATCTGTCTCTGCATCCTTATAAATGATATGTAGACGATCATTTAGACGTCCGGGTTTCTGTGGACTTCCACATTTTCGCCAGACCCTGATTGATTGACCGCCAGCCCAACCACCAGTTGAAAAGCCAAGTATTTCTGTCTTGACACCTGCGATTTCGAGAGCTCGACATAATACGTCAATCAGTACAGCCAGAGCTTCGTATTTCTTGCGGCGCATAGAACCGGAGTTATCGATCAAAAATGTGACAATAGAATTACTTTGCAAAGCAAGTTTTTCCTGTTTGAAGATTCTCGAGTAGGCAGGATTTGCGATCAGCTGGCTGATTCTACGTCCATCAATATAACCATCCTCAAACCCTTCATTCCAACCCGATCGAGTCGGCGTTCCAAACACAATCCTCAATCGTTGTGCAAGTTTTGGTAAATTTACAGACTGAGCAGCAATCAATTGGTCGAGTTGCTGTCTTAGCTTCATTCTCTGTCCTAGCCGATAAAGTTTCTTGCTTGGTATAGTCTGGTCATATTCAGAGCAAAAAATACTGTATTCCTGGTCAGCATCCGTACCTCGGTAAAGCGACTCAACAAAATCAGTTGTATCTAGATCTTCATTGTCGATACTTTCGGGCGGTAACAACCTTTTCTCACGAAGAGCACTGATTTCCTGTTCGATCGAATGCATTCCTGATAATTCCATAAATTTCAAAATGGAGGAGGCAATAGATAGAGCATGTTTCGCGTACTCAAGCTGACTTGATCGACTCTGTTTAAGCCCTACTAAGTTGGCACCAATGAGCGGGGCAAGATTAAAACGCATCGATTCAATCAAACCCTCAATTTCTGAGTCTGGTGAGATGTTGGTTATTCTCAAACGAACAATATAAATTAAGGTAAATAACATTAATCCGAATTCTGTTTCGGTATGCCCGTTTACCTGAAATTCTACGCACCATAATGAAAAAGCCTGATTCATGTTTCCGATGAGACCAGTCATTCGGGAATCAGCTAAAGATTCACAACGCAACTGTTCCAATATATCGAAAATTAGTATTTCAATTAACGTAACAGGTTTGTTTGATTTGTGAAGTGCCCAATCCGTATGTCGCAACCGCATCGATAATGCATCAACAACACCGCGATTTCTGACCAATTCATGCTTAACCGGGTCAACGAATAGGTAAGGAGACTCGAAAATTAAACGTTTACCGTCAACCGATATGCCTTGGTGGCGATAAGTTACTTGATGTGTACCAGATAGCGCCCGAAGGGCTGCGGTGCCATGATGTTCTACCAGACGAATGATGGCTGATTCATCCATGATTGTCAGTATTTATTTTGTTACTTTTCTAAATCAATGGAAATAGAATGTTCAATTTCATAGCCAAACACGCGTTGATAATATTCAGCGACTATAGAACGCTCTGCTTCATGGCATTTATTCAGAAATGTGAGGCGAAATGCAGTATCAAAATCTTTTAAAATAATGGCGTTTTCTGCCCATGTGATTACCGTTCTGGGCGACATCACTGTTGAGATATCACCTGCAGCAAAGCCTTCTCTCGACAGATTAGCCATAGCAACCATCTTTTGAACTTCATCTCGTCGACTAGCAAATTCCGTAACTTGTCCAGTCACTATGGCCACCTCTTCCTGCTCGGGGAGATAGTTAAGTGTGGTTACTATATTCCAGCGATCAATTTGTGCTTGGTTTAACAATTGTGTACCGTGATAGAGACCAGTTAGATTACCGAGTCCAATTGTGTTTGCGGTTGCAAACAATCGGAAACCAGGATGTGGAGTAATCACTCGATTTTGATCAAGCAATGTCAGTTTTCCATCCCGTTCAAGAACTCGATGAATCACAAACATGACATCTGGACGACCGGCATCAAATTCATCAAATACTAGAGCAACGGGACGTTGCAACGCCCATGGTACAATTCCTTCTTGAAATTCCGTAATCTGTTTACCATCGCGTATCACTACTGCATCACGGCCGACTAGATCTAGGCGGCTTATGTGACCATCGAGATTCACTCTGACACAGGGCCAGTTCAAGCGTGCTGCAATTTGCTCAATGTGGGACGTCTTACCCGTTCCATGAAAACCCTGAATCATGACACGACGATTACTGGAAAAGCCGGCGAGTAATGCAAGTGTTACCTCGTGATTAAAACGATAAGATGGGTCGATTTCTGGAACATGGTTATCACGCCAAGAAAAAGCAGGAACCATCAAATCACAATCGATACCAAATACCACTTGAGCATTGATCTCTGTATCCGGAAAAACCTCGGTGCCTTCAAGAGGCTTTAAGTCGACAGTCATAGAAGAATTACCTAATTCACTAGATTCAATTTTATGGATAAATTAACAGGCTCGGCAATACCAATGATGCTGTTTGAAAACTGCCAAGGATTTGTACTTCTCCGCACAGAGATTGTACATCTTCGCATTATAATCGGTGATTGCATCCCCCCTATGGAATTACTCCAATGAAGGTTTTTTATTTTGCGCTGATTGCCGCAATCGGAAATGCAATGTTTGTGTATGGACAACGATCTTCAAATACTGCAGAGAATCCATTTTTCTTTTTGACCGTCACATTAACGGTATGTACTTCTTTGTTCTTCGTCAGTACACTTATTAGTAAAGCACCGACGTCGTTCGGTTATGTGCAAGAAAATTTGTGGTATATCTTGATTAGCGGGTTGGGCTTTTATATCACATTTGTCGGATTTTACTGGCTCTATACCCAACAGGGTGCTACTAGCTATATAGTGTACGCACTTCTGTCGATTTTGACGACTTCAATTGGAGTCGGGCTGATTCTTTTCCAAGAACCTTTCAATCGTTTCCATGTCATTTCTGGTGTTTTGGCTGTTGCTGCAATCATCGCTTATGGAATTGGACAAAGTCGACTTGAATCATGACCACAGACAGTTCCCAAAGAACCCCAGGAATTCTATTATCCAATCTAGGGACACCGGACTCACCTGAAGTTAAGGATGTTCGCCGCTATCTCAAACAATTCCTCTCTGATAAGCGAGTCATTAAATTGTGGAAACCCTTATGGTGGCTTATTCTAAATTTGATTATTTTAAGAACGCGGCCAGCTCGATCAGCCCAGGCCTATAGTAAGATCTGGACTGATGAAGGCTCTCCCCTTCTAGTTGAATCCCGACGGCAGCTTGCATTGCTACGAAAGAGGATGCCGTCTATTCCTATCGAATTGGGCATGCGGTATGGTAATCCGTCCATTCAATCTGCTTTAGAAGCATTACACCAACAAGGAGTAAATCACTTTGTGGTGCTTGGATTGTATCCACAGTTTTCGTACACCACCATTTCCTCGGTAAAGGATGAAGTGCTCCGTTTTATCGAAGATAGGCACACGTTTTGTAGCTTTAGCATGATTTGTGATTATCACGACCATGACTCTTATATAGAAACAGTCAGCGGATCAATTCAGAATTATCAAGACAAACATGGTCGAGCAGATCGACTTTTGATGTCTTTTCATGGAATTCCGAAGAAGTATGCAGAAGATGGTGATCCTTATCCTGAACAATGTCGAAAATCAGCAAATCTCATTGCTGATCGGCTTCAGTTAGAAAATCATGAATGGAGCTTTTCCTTCCAGTCAAGACTAGGACCAACCGAATGGTTAAAGCCTTATACTGATGAAACTCTAGAGGCTTGGGGTAAGGAGGGGGTGAAATCGATTCAGGTTGTTTGCCCTGGTTTTAGTGTTGATTGCCTTGAAACACTGGAAGAGATTGCGATGGAAAACAGTTTTGTTTTTCAAGAATCTGGGGGAGGTCATTTTTCATATATCCCTTGTTTAAACAGCAGTACACCCCATATCGAGATGATGATAGATTTGATTGATGGGAAACTCAAATGAAAGCATTGTTGATTGTAGCTCATGGAAGTCGGAATCCGAATAGTAATCGGGAGACTGAAGCATTGACAGAGGCAATACGTAATCGTGAACTTGATTATGAGGTTGTAGAGCATGCTTACCTTGAACTAGCAGAGCCAACCATACCTTCAGCTGCTGCAAGTTTGGTCGAGAGGGGAGTAGATTCAATTACGTTAGTACCTCTTTTTCTGGCGAGTGGTAATCATGTGGAAAGAGACATGCCCGCAATTATAGATGATTTGAAAAATGCATATCCAAACAGTCATGTAACTATGAAACCTCACATTGGGTCGAATCCCTCTTTTGTGGATTTGATTGTAGATCATATTACTGAGAAACATTAAGGAATTAGTAACTACTCGCCCCATAAAAACCGATCTAGTGGGTTGAGTGTTTATCCACTCGTTTGAGGTGTTGCCGTACTTTACAGTTTTTCTTTAAGTATTCTGACTGCGTCCCCTTTCAGTACCAGTTCAATCGCAGTCAGTGGATTGTATGCGACCGGTTCATTGTTTGCAGGTAGCTGGTGACTCGACAATAGACTTGCGCCATCTTGACGGAGTGGAAGGTTCCGAACATTTCCTGCATGACCTTGCTCATCCCATGAAACACCACTGAATAATTATTGCACTCAGCAAGGATGGGTCCTGATCGCTTTCCAAAATTCCTTATGGCAACTTCATTACGCTGAAAGTTTTGAATCAGTACTAGTCGATACCGTTATGCAGGGTGGAGATACGGATATCAATGCAGCTATCTGCGGTGCTCTATTGGGTGTGATTGATGGTCTTGAAAAGATTCCTGAACGTTGGACAGAGTGTGTATTGAATTGTCGTCCAGAGTATGGTCTGGATGGAGTATACAAGCCCAGACCAGAATGTTTTTGGCCTCAAGATTCGCTGGAGCCTGCAACAAGGTTAATCAGTCCAGATAAATGCGTTGTCTTGGAATAAGGTTCAGTTTTGCAGTTAGTATTTTTGTTTATGTGGAATGACTGCACGTACTCCCCCTCTTGGTTGTTCAACATCTCCTTTGCGTCTCGGAATGAGATGGATGTGGCAATGAAATATGCTTTGGCCAGCGTCTTTGCCAACATTTATTCCTATGTTGAATCCTGTGACCGTCTTGTCGATATTTAAGATATCTTGACGCGCTAGCATCAATAATTCTTGGCAATCTCGAATTTCGTTTTCGTTGAGATCAAAGTAAGTTGGCACACATCGCCTCGGTATGATCAGGGTATGTAGATCCGTTACTGGATGCCCGTCTCGAACAGCATAAGCAAATTCGTTTTTTAATACCATTTTGGATTCTGGCTTATTACAGAAAATACAATGCTTTTGCTTTGTTTGACTCATTTATGAAAAATCCAAAAAATGGATATTGTTGTTCAATTGGATCTAGTGTTGGTTTGAAAAATTGAAAATGAAAAAATGATGAAAAAGAGGTTATCAGAGGTTTAATTGACTAAATCGGCAGTCGGCAGACTGTGTTGATTTTTCGACTAAAACTCGAAATTTTTGTAATTTTGGATTGAGGTCGCAGAGTGCAAAGAGCAACGACTCCACACAAGTGTGCTTTTAGCCCACAAGTCTAGTTGATTGTGACGAGCATATTGTATCCAACAAGGAATATTTAGACTGAGATTAAAATTCTCTAATTTTGATGGCGGAGAGAGAGGGATTCGAACCCTCGATACGCATTAACGTATACTCCCTTAGCAGGGGAGCGCCTTCAGCCGCTCGGCCACCTCTCCACAATTGCAAAAATCAATTTGCGTAACTACATTTTCAAGTGCGGTTGATTTTGTTACCCAAACGAATGAGTACTTCGGAATCGAGGCCCTAGCCCAGATAAATCAAGTTGTATCTTCCTTGTTTGCCTCTTCGGATTCAATGTCATTCTCTGATTCATCTTCAAAATTATCCCCACTCTCTGGTTCATTCTTAATGCGGTGATAGATCTCCTCTCGGTGAACGGGAACCTCTTTCGGAGCATTAATTCCTATTCGTACCTGAGTTCCTCGTACTCCGAGAATCGTTAACCTTATATCGTCTCCAATATATACAGATTCTCCTATGCGTCGAGTTAAGATTAACATGTTATTACCCCCGATATTTTACTTGGGTCAAATATAATATATGCTTGAACCGGGATTTCGTTCAGTCACTCACATTCAAACCTCACTATGTGTGGCATCCTGCATCCAGACTCTCAGCAACTCATAGTTGCAATTATCACTCTTTTTT
This sequence comes from Gammaproteobacteria bacterium, assembly GCA_026708585.1. GTDB lineage: Bacteria > Pseudomonadota > Gammaproteobacteria > Arenicellales > Poriferihabitantaceae > Poriferihabitans. The sequence continues at coordinate 6,564 of JAPOUQ010000108.1, read as the reverse complement.
ACCCCTTTCTTCAAGTCGAAAAGCACTATGAAGAGTTCTTACTGCCAATTCCCGATATTCTCGGTCAATTGTGACTGATATTTTGATCTCTGATGTCGAAATGATCTGAATATTGATCCCCTTCTCTGCTAGAGCCTTAAACATGGTAGTTGCTATTCCAGCGTGTGAACGCATACCAACTCCAATCACGGATATTTTTGCTAGATTTTTATCTCCTACGACAGTTTCTGCATCAAGTTCCCTAACTACCGGTGCCAGCACATCCAAAGCCGTATGTAAATCATCCTGATTGACCGTAAAAGTCAGATCGGTGGTTTCATCAGTGCCGATATTTTGAACGATCATATCAACATTGATATGTGCATCAGAGATGGGTCCAAGAATGCTATAAGCAATACCGGGCCGATCTGGTACACCACGTACTGTTACTTTGGCTTCACCATCAACTGAAGTGATGCCAGAAATCTTTGGCTGTTCCATAATGTCCTCCTCTTTGGTGATAATCGTTCCCTCATCAGGTTCAAAAGACGATAAGACTCGTAAGGGTATCTCATATTTACTAGCAAACTCCACTGCACGAATTTGCATGACCTTGGCTCCAGACCCCGACATCTCAAGCATCTCTTCATAAGTAATTTTTGGGATTCTGGATGCACCTTCTACCACACGTGGATCCGCTGTATACACCCCATCAACATCAGTATATATCCGGCATTCTTTTGCTTTCAAGGCTGCTGCTAGAGCAACTGCAGTCGTATCAGATCCCCCTCTTCCAAGTGTCGTTATTTCATTGGTAGAGTTAATTCCCTGAAAGCCTGCTACGACGGCGACTTTCCCAGCATTTAGCACAGCAAGGATTGACTCTACTTCAATATTCGTAATGCGAGCTCGGCTATGCACTGAATCGGTAACAATCGGCACCTGAAAACCGGTAAATGATTGGGCTGGAATCTCTAAATTCTGTAGCGCAAGAGCAAAAAGAGCAATCGTCACTTGCTCACCAGTTGAAAGCAAGGTATCCATCTCTCGATCCGATGGTCGAGCGGTCATCGATTTAGCAAGCGCAACCAGACGGTTGGTCTCACCACTCATAGCTGAAACGACCACGACTGCTTTGTATCCCTGGCGTACTTGTTTCGCTACATTTTTCGATACAGACTGGATACGTTCGATCGAACCGACCGATGTTCCACCATACTTTTCAACAATTATTGACAAGGATAGTCCTTATTATTAATAGGAGTTAATCGATTTCACGGAGATTATCCTGAATCCAGGACTGAACCCCATTTAGAGCATCTTCAAGTTTGTCGGTATTCGGCCCACCGCCTTGCGCCATGTCCGGTCGGCCTCCACCCCTTCCTCCAACTTTCGATGCGATATGTGATATCAACTCAGATGCAGAGAACTGTTGCGTTAAGTCTTTGCTAGTACCAGCGATAAACGTAACTTTCCCCTCTGTAATGCCACCCACTACTGCAATACCACTACCCAATCGATTTCTCCATTGATCAACGGCTTTGCGCATTGATTTGATGTCTGAGTCATCCATCCTGACGATTACTAGCTTTGCATTGCCAATTTCATGAACGGTTTGCCCTGCCTCCCCTGAAGCCAATTGCGCCTGTAAGTCTTGAATCTGTTTTTGCTGGCGTCGATTGATGTCATGCATCGACTGGATGCGCTCTACAAGGTTTTCCTGACTGCTGTTCAAAAACCCAGCTATAGACTGAATCAATATCGATTGTTGTTCACTATGTGACACAGCCGACTCACCGGTCAAAGCCTCAATCCGTCGAATTCCCGCAGCGATCGCAGATTCGGAAATAATCTTAAAATATCCGATATCGCCAGTTCTCTGAACATGTGTCCCACCACAGAGTTCAAAAGAAAACTCTCCCATCCTGATGGTTCTGACTCGATCATCATATTTTTCACCAAACAGGGCTTCTGCGCCAGCTTCCTTCGCTTTATCAAGTTCCATAACTTGAACAGATACACTATGGTTAGCTCGGATGTTATCGTTTACTAATATCTCAATTTGACTCAATTGTTCAGTATTGATTGATTCATAATGCGAAAAATCAAATCGCAATCGGGTCGGTTCAACCAATGATCCCTTTTGTTCTACATGTTCGCCCAAAACGGATTTAAGGGCTGCATGAAGTAAGTGGGTTGCAGAGTGATTGTTCGCGCACAATCGACGATCGGTACCCGCTACTTGTGCTCTGCCTTGTTGTCTGAGTGAAATAGAACCTGATTTCAATTGGCCAAAATGTCCAACTGTTTTGTATCCGAGATAGCGAGTATCAACCACTTCAAACTTCCCGCTTTCGGTCGTGATTTCTCCAGAATCTCCAACCTGACCCCCACTTTCTGCATAAAAAGGGGTACGGTCCAGAATCAGGAGTCCAGATTGGCTCTCAGAGATATTTTCAGATGGTTTATCATCAACCAATATCTCCTGAATTTGTATACCTTTTTCCAATGTCTCATACCCAACGAATTCAGTTGGCTCTGTTGTTCGAATCTGGATGGAATCATCTTGGGTAAAACGGTTGGCCTCTCTAGCTCGAGTTCTCTGCAGTTCCATTTGCTTATGAAAACCTTCCATGTCCACTTCAATGCCGTGTTCACGAACTACATCCGCAGTTAGATCAATCGGAAAACCAAACGTATCATATAATCGAAAGGCTATTTCGCCAGGAATCGATTGTCCTGGATTCTGTTCAATTACTCCGTCCAAAATTCCAAGACCCTGCTCTAGTGTCTCATTGAATTTTTCGTTTTCCTGTTTCAGTACTTTTTCGATATGACTCTTGGAAGAGTCAAGGTTCGGTATAGCACCATCCATATACTCAATTAATGGAGATACTAATAAATGCATAAATGGCTCTTTGCATCCAGCCTGATAACCATGTCGGACAGCACGTCTAATAATCCTGCGTAAGACATATCCGCGTCCTTCATTGGATGGTAATACGCCGTCTGCTATTAGACATGCAGTCGAACGAATGTGATCGGCAATGACTCGTAACGATTTGCTATTAAGATTGACAATGTCGATAATCTTGGCGGTTACTTGGATGAGGTTATCAAATAGGTCAATTTCATAATTACTGTGCACATGCTGAAGAACAGCAGCGATACGCTCAAGGCCCATTCCAGTATCGACCGATGGTGCGGGAAGAGGGACAAGGGTTCCGTCAGGTTGACGGTTGTATTGCATAAATACCAGATTCCAGATTTCGATGAACCGATCTCCGTCCTCATCCGGTGTTCCCGGTGGTCCACCGGGGATTTCGGGGCCATGATCATAAAATATTTCAGAACAGGGACCACAAGGACCAGTATCGCCCATTTGCCAAAAATTATCTTTGGCTCCAATACGGGTTATTCGGTCAGATGGAAGTCCGATTTGATCTGCCCAGATCGATTCAGCTTCATCATCTTTTTCAAAAATGGTAACCGACAATTTTTCCGCCGGCAATGCAAAGTCCACGGTTAAAAGTTCCCAGGCAAGTCGGATAGCCTCATCCTTGAAATAGTCTCCAAAACTGAAATTTCCAAGCATTTCAAAAAATGTATGATGCCGAGCTGTAAAACCCACATTCTCTAGATCATTGTGCTTTCCACCTGCGCGTACACAACGCTGAGCTGTTACGGCACGGTTGTAAGGACGTTTCTCAAGTCCTAGAAATACATCCTTAAACTGAACCATGCCAGCATTGGTAAACAACAAAGTCTGGTCATTGCCGGGCACCAGTGAACTACTCGGCACAATTTCATGTCCATTACGGGCAAAAAAATCGAGAAATAGTCGTCTAATTTGAGTGGTTTTCATTCAGGTCAGTTATCAAAAATGTGATACAGAATATTGCGATAGCTCAGCTTGACCAAATCCTCGTTGTTGCAGAAAACGCAATTGCTTGGTTAATTGGGAATACTCCTTTGGTAACTCTTCGCCAAATTTCTTTTTGCGAACTTGTTCAGCAAGCACTGTCCACTCATTCGTATATGGTTCCATCACTTTTTCAATCAACTCTTCATTGATTTTTTGATTTCGAAGTTCATAACGAATCAAAACCGGACCTTTTCCAGCACCATAGCGTGATCTACAGAGGGATTCTGCATACCGATCGTCCGATTGAGCGCCCTGACTGACTAACTGACGCATTGCCTCTTCACAAACTTCTTTCGATGCTAGTTTCAACAACCGTTGTAGAAGTTCATGATGACTATATTCACGTTTCGCGAGCAGTTGGTACGCTTTTAGAATTAACGAATTTACAGTCTTTTCAGACACAATTAGCTACGAATTGGTTCCAAGTGAGTTGTTGTAGTATCCAGCGTTAATAGCGTAAAAGCATCGAAGCTCTCTGCATCAATTTTCCTCAGGGCTTGTCAATGAAGACTTTTCGATACCTTTGGCCCTTCGAATAGCCTCTTCAATTTCTGTAGCGATTTCAGGATTCTCGCGTAGAAATTCTCGGACATTATCTCGTCCTTGACCAATTCGATCGGAACCATAGCTATACCATGCTCCCGATTTTTCAACAATACCTTCGTCAACGCCAATATCAATTAACTCCCCTTCTCTGGATATCCCAACCGCATATAGAATATCGAATTGTGCTTCCTTAAATGGCGGAGCAACTTTGTTTTTGACAACTTTCACCCGAGTGTGATTTCCAAAGACATCATCACCTTTCTTAATTGTACCTATCCGTCGAATGTCGAGCCGGACCGAAGAATAAAATTTCAATGCATTTCCACCGGTTGTCGTTTCCGGATTTCCAAACATTACACCGATCTTCATACGAATTTGGTTGATGAAAATCACCATCGTGTTTGAACGTTTCATGATTCCGGTCAATTTGCGCAAGGCCTGGGACATTAACCTAGCCTGGAGACCCATATGGCTGTCTCCCATATCTCCTTCGATTTCTGCTTTCGGGGTCAATGCGGCGACAGAGTCGATGACAATCACATCTACTGCTCCTGAGCGAACAAGCATGTCAGCAATTTCCAGAGCTTGCTCTCCCGTATCAGGTTGAGAGACCAGCAATTCGTCAACGTTCACGCCAACCTTTTCCGCATATACTGGGTCTAGAGCATGTTCGGCATCAATGAATGCAGCAGTGCCTCCCGCCTTCTGGGCTTGAGCAATAAGCGAGAGAGTAAGAGTGGTTTTTCCAGATGCTTCAGGGCCAAATATTTCAACAACTCGCCCTCGTGGTAATCCTCCTATACCCAAAGCAATATCAAGGCCGATTGAGCCAGTTGAATAACTTTGAATATCCTCACCGACTTCGGAATCACCGAGACGCATCAGCGAGCCTTTGCCAAATTGTCGGTCAATCTGACCTATTGCATTTTCCAATGCTTTTTGTTTATCCGCATCCATTAATCCATTCTCAAAATACTTGCCAAATACAACCTAACTTACTTTCATAAAATACGATAGGTAATTAAAATTAAAGGTAGTGTTAGTCGCTCCAAATTATAACTCGATTGAAGCGATAGCTTTGTCAGAAGTAATCTAGTTTTATTTCGTTAACTTTTTGGTTCGCGCATTGCAAGTTTTACTTATTTTGCCAGTCTACAAAACACCCATGCCCAAGTAGTAATGCAGTGATTGTAGTTTCCATTGCAGGCTACACATTCAGTCTTGTACCGACCTGACGAAATTATAATCTGAAAAACAACTCACCTGCATGAGTGAGTTTGGTGAGTTTTGTATTGCTTGAAAATAAGACATTTGTTATGAGAAAACTAACCAGCACACTACGTAGAGTAATTCAGACCTTCTTTGGAAGCAGAAAAGCAACAGATTTGACGTTCATTTTGTTCGTTGCGGTGGCAGTCCAGTCAGTATGATACTCACAAGAGCACAATATTATTCCCCTGTTATAACTCAGATGGACGGATTAATTCTAACAACCGAGAATGCTCTTCATTTGTAGTCTCGATCACTGCTAATGTTGCAGTGGTCATCAATTTGCCTGATTGATTCCCACGTGCTTCTGGACAGTAATGGATCAGAAGTTGATCCATAGTCGGATTGTGTCCAACTACCATTAGTGTATCGTCTTTTCCCCAATTGGATTGAATGATTTCCAGAACAGACTTTGTGGATGACATATAGAGTTGATGTGAGTAGGAGATTGCGGGTTGATGGTTTTGCCATTCGGGAGTTGACAAAATTAGTTCCAATGTTTCACATGTTCTTTTTGCATCTGAGCAAAATATTTGATCAGGCAGATATCCAGAATTGGCTATCCAAGCTCCGATCCTCGGGGCATCCCTTCTGCCTCGTTCATTTAGGGGTCGCCCATGATCATTGAGCACCCCACTGTGCCAATCAGATTTGGCATGGCGCAAAAGAAGTAACAATCTACTCATTTTTTCAAATCAAAAATAAACTTCAAGATTCTTTGTGCTGGCGTAGGAAGCAACATATCTTATTGGGCATTATAACCAATCCTAACCATTGCCTCTGATAAACCTAAACCTATGCCGCTGGAATCTGCTCATTCGGCGGCGGGTTTGTTTTCATTTCCT